>CAZNVM010000241.1:0-2765 GCA_964576215.1 uncultured Planctomycetaceae bacterium | reverse complement strand
CTGTTTCTCGGTCATCCTGGAGCAAAATCGTCGTTCCATGACACGAATTCCTTAATTTGTGAAAAAAATAATATAAATCACGCAACTCCTTTATAACAAAATACTTGGAAATCGAAAATAGCAATAGACAGTCAAATTATGAACACGTATCACATCGTCCACTTCATTGTGGGTACAACGAATAGAATCTCGCTCTAAGGCTACGTAGTAAGATGTAACATTTGGGTCAGAAAATTCCGACAACACCTCTCGCTGACGATTAGAAAACGCATTTTGCGTATAGTTTGCAGAACCGATGAAAGACTTCAATAATCTTTTTTTTGTGTACCAAAGGTAAAGTTTACTGTGCACAGGCGGTGCGGATGCAATGTAGCCACAAACAAAATTATTTGACGCAACTGACGCGATCTCCTGAAATCCTTTGTGATTTCCGAGCGTGATTCCATCGACAGGACACATTCCAACAAGCAAAGTAATCTTTACTGACGGATTTACCTCTCGCAAGTCCCCAATATGCCGAGATGCCATTGCGGAGGTTGCATAACCTGATACAATACGCAATTCATCGGCACCTTGAGAACAAGGTTTTATCAACGCAGTTTGATACAAATCTTTGGTAATCATCTTTTCATTAACTCGCAGTTCGTTTTCTGTTATTGCTCCAAACCAAAGGAGTAAAAGTGGGCAAATCAGATTCGTATGCGATGCCAGCAAAGCTTTTTAGCACCGATTCAAATATAATGCGAACTCCATCAACCGGCACCGCCATTCCGATTTGTTTTCGAACACTTTCTTTAGAACCATGAAAGACAAAATCGTCGGGAAAGGTTTGTAATCTTGCTCTTTCGCGATTTGTTAGTGCCCTATCCTCTGCCCAATGGTAGACGTGCGTCCCACCTCCACCACTACCGGTAACTGTATAAGCTGGTTTGTTTGGATCAAGCCTTCTATAAATTTGGCTAATTTTAACTCCCCTGATTTTCAGTTGTAAATGTTCAGGAATATCGGCAGTAAAAGCGTTTTCACCCGGCTTAATATATCGTAACCTTTCAATAACGTCTGGTGTCTGCCGGGTAAAATCGTGGTTGGGGGCATCGTTAGGAATAGGTGGATTCTCGATTGCTTCCTGGCACGTCCTCCGTTTGTTGAGGTACGGCTTTGTGGACGGAACTTGAAAAGCAATATTTTGGTCCTTTCTTATCCCGATAATAATAATTCTGTGCCGCGCCTGTGGAACACCATATTCCTCGAACTTATAGAGATGAGGATATACGGAATACCCTGCTCGATACATTTCTTCTAAAATTTTTGTAAAGGCGTTGCCATCATTAGAATTCCGAAGACCGCCAACATTTTCGGCGAGAAACCACCTTGGCTTAAAACGTTTCAATCCTCTAATTCCGTATTCATACAAT
Organism: uncultured Planctomycetaceae bacterium; assembly: GCA_964576215.1. Taxonomy (GTDB): domain Bacteria; phylum Planctomycetota; class Planctomycetia; order Pirellulales; family Thermoguttaceae; genus JAVBSX01. The sequence continues at coordinate 1,350 of CAZNVM010000241.1, read as the reverse complement.
GGACCATAAACGCCATCCATGCCCTTCTGCTCACCGACCACACTAAAATCGTTACACGGAAAACCAAAAGCGAGGGCATCAATTTCGGAAATTTTTTTCAATTTAGAATAGTCAAGCTTCCGTATGTCTTTACAAACGACTGTTCCTTCTTTACAATTCGACTTTTTTGCAATATTTTCCTTAAACGTATCACACGTATCTTTATCGTAATCACTTGCCCAAGCGTGAACAATTCGATACAGAGGGTCTTCAATTTGCGCGGTCATGGCAGCATATCCGATGCCACCAGGCCCACAAAATAATTCACCGAGTCTAAATTTCATATCAAACCTCCTTCACGTGATTCTACCATGTTTTAGGGTAATTGTAAAGCAATGGGGTGCGCGCAAATTTTCTGGGAGCGCGGGCGTCCCGCCCGCCCTGGGTGGGCAGGCGTCTCGCCTGCCCGTCACTCCTCAACCGGCTTTCGGGCGGACGAGACGTCCGCAAACCCAGGGGCGGGCGGGACGCCCGCGCTCCAAAAATTGCCCATTCTACCTAAACTCTCAAGAAAATTTGCGCGCACCCAAGCAATGTTAAAATCAAATTCAACCCGGTCAATTTCGTCAATTACAAATATCTGGTGGCTCCAAACATCAATGAGTGAACATATCGTCCATTTCTTTAACGGTTCGACCTGTTTGCATTTTTCGATGACCGCCTCGTCCGGCCTGGAGGCGTTGCCTTTCCGAAACAGGGGAAGCTCTTTATAAACCGGTTCGAGGGCTTCCCGGTTGTAAAAGACGAATTCGTCCTTGTCCACCAAAGCGACGTAGGGAGGCACCGGTTTACCGTCGATGAAGAAATTATGGCAATAGTACAGTGCCTGGGCAAGAATAGGGGCACGGTCCCCTTCTTTATGCCGCATATCCTCGTCGTGCTTGAATTCAATCAGGATATTTTTATGAAAAGCGTCGGCGTTCCCTTCTTCCAACCTGAAATCTTCGCAATCGAGTTGCTGAATGACAAGTTGCCGGACGGTCGCTTCGGAATTCGCCTGGTGGAGCGAACGAAGCAAGTCTTTCGGAACGGGAAATAACGTCTTTTTCATCGTTTTGGTCATCTGTAAATCGTTTTTGTCCTTTTCGTCGGTACGCCGCGTCAACCGGTGATAATGACAACCGCACCATCATAGACTATAATCTCATTTTAGGTAATAGAATACAAACTTCACTCCTCTAACCCAATCCAAAAACATGTATCTCGGTATCGACTGCGGTTCGACCGTCGTGAAAGCGGCGTTGTTCGACCAACAAGGAAAAGAATGGGGCGTTTGCGGCAAAAAAGTCCGGCATATTTACCTTCACGACG
>CAZNVM010000240.1:0-4658 GCA_964576215.1 uncultured Planctomycetaceae bacterium | reverse complement strand
CTGTTTCTCGGTCATCCTGGAGCAAAATCGTCGTTCCATGACACGAATTCCTTAATTTGTGAAAAAAATAATATAAATCACGCAACTCCTTTATAACAAAATACTTGGAAATCGAAAATAGCAATAGACAGTCAAATTATGCAAGCACTTCACGATCAAACGGTTTTCGTTCTCGACACGCACGGGATTCTTCACCAGCTTTTTCATGCGCTCCCAGAGATGAGTTCGCCGCAAGGGGAACCGGTTGGGGCGGTGTTTGGCTTCGCTCGTGATTTGCTTTCGCTTCTTTCGCGGTACCAGCCGGATTACGTGTTCTGTGCCTATGACCTGCCCGGCGGGACGTTTCGCAATGAACTCTACCCGAGATACAAGGAAAACCGCAAGGAAATGGACGAATCGCTCCGGTCGCAAATTCCCCTTTCGCGGGAACTGCTTGAAGCGTTTTCGTTGCCGATCCTTGCCCTGGAAGGGTTCGAAGCAGACGACATCCTTGCCACCGTCGCTCACCAAGTCGAACAGGCCGGGGGAAGATGCGTGCTTGTTACCTCCGACAAAGATTGCCGACAGCTTTTGACCGACCGTGTTACGATTTTCAATTTACGCAAGCAACAGTTTTACACCGGGAAGGAACTGCTTGACGACTGGGGAATTCAGCCGGGCCAGGTCGTCGATTTTCAGGCCCTTTGCGGTGATTCGACCGACAATGTGCCCGGCGTTGCGCTCATTGGGCCGAAAATCGCAACGGAATTGCTTCAAAAATACGGGACGCTCGAAAACGTGCTCGACCATGCCGGCGAAGTTTCCGGTACGAAAAGAAAGCAAAACCTGCTCGAAGGACGCGAAATCGCCTTGCTCAGCCGTCGGCTTGTCGAACTGCGCAAAGACGTGCCGCTGGGAATCGACTGGAACCTCGGCAAGTACCAGGGTACCGATCCGCAAAAACTCAAACCGCTGTTTCAGCGTCTTGGGTTTAAGTCGCTTCTTGACAAACTTTCCGGAACTACTCCTGGGACCGCAGGCATCTTGCCTGCCATAGAGCCAGGAGGAAGATTGTTTTCCCAAGAATTCGAGCAGGCTGGAAGCCTGCGATCCCAGGGGTTCCAGGCTTGCCTTGTTGACAGTCCCGAATTGTTTGAAGAATTTTACGCGAAATTAGGCGAACAGAAATGTTTCTCTTACGACAGCGAAACAACCGACGTACGGCCACGATTCGCCAAAATCGTCGGTTTGGCGTTTTGCTGGAACGCAAGCGAAGCGTACTATCTGCCGTTTCGCGGCCCGCTCGGAGCGGTGTGTCTCGACGAAAAAACGACCCTTGAACGACTCCGGCCGGTTTTCGAGAATCCGGAAATCGGGAAAATCGGGCAGAATCTCAAGTATGACAAAATCGTGCTCCGTAACGCCGGGATCGAGCTTGCCGGGATCGAGTTTGACACCATGATCGCCGATTATCTTCTGCGGGCCGGTGAGCAGAATCATAACCTCGACGACATGGCGGAACTTTATCTGGAGCACAAGACGATCCGGATTTCCGAACTGATCGGCTCCGGTAAAAAGCAGCGGCGAATGGACGAAGTACCGACGGAAATCGTTTGCGAATACGCCGGGGAAGACGCCTGGGTGCCCTGGTTGCTTCGCCCGGTTTTGGAACGAAAATTATCGCAAATCCCGGAAATGTATTCCCTTTTCACGAACTGGGAATTGCCGCTTTTGGAAGTGCTGGCCGACATGGAGTTTCACGGGATCGCCGTTGACACCGCTTTGCTCAAGGAACTCAGCGAGCGGTTCGCATTGAGGCTGGCCGAACTGGAAGAGGAAATTTTCGAGGTTGCCGGGGAAAAGTTCAACGTCGCTTCGCCGAAGCAACTGCAAAAAATTCTGTTCGATAAATTGCAACTCCCGGTGATTAAAGAAACGAAAACCGGGCCGAGTACGGATATTGAAGTGCTCGAAGAACTGGCCGAAAAGCACCTGCTTGCGAAAAAAATCATCGAACACCGGCAGCTTTCGAAACTCAAAGGCACGTACATCGACGCTTTTCCGGTGATGGTACATCCGCAGACCGGACGGATTCACACGTCGTTCAACCAGGTGGTTACGGCAACGGGGCGGCTCAGTTCCAACGATCCGAACCTGCAAAACATCCCGGTCCGAACCCGCGAAGGCCGGGAAATCCGGGCGGCGTTCGTTCCGGACGTGAAAAACGGTTACGACCAGCTATTATCGTTCGATTATTCGCAAATCGAGCTGAGGGTGCTTGCTCATTTTTCCCGGGACGAAAATCTCCGTAAAGCGTTTGAAAGCGGCGAGGATATTCACACGAGCGTCGCCTCGCAGGTATTCGGCGTTTCCCCCGATGCGGTCGATCCCGACATGCGGCGTCAGGCGAAAGCGGTCAACTTCGGCGTCATCTACGGTCAGTCGGCGTTCGGACTGGCGAAGCAGCTTGGTATCACCCAGGACGAAGCAACGGTTTTCATTAACGCTTATTTTGCGAAATACGGCGAAATCCGGGTTTACCTGGAGGAAATTCTCGACGGGTGTTTTCGTAACGGATATGTTTCAACGCTACTTGGCCGTCGCCGGACGATTAGCGGTGTCAGGTCCGTTCGCAAGGCGGGTCAGATGCTTTTACCGGAACGGACCGCCGTGAACACCGTGATCCAGGGGTCTGCCGCCGATTTGATGAAACAGGCGATGATACGGATTCACCGCAAACTGCCGGCGGCGAATCTCAAAGCGAACATGCTGCTGCAAATTCACGACGAGCTGGTGTTCGAGGTAAGTCAGGCCGATCTGAAACCGCTCAAAGAACTCGTGATCCGGGAAATGTCGCTCGACCAACCGCTGCGAGTTCCGTTGGTTGTTGATACGGAAATCGGATTCAAGAAGTGAATTACGAATTACGAATTACGAATTACGAATTACAAACTGTAAACAAATGGGGACACAAAACAGTAGAGGAAATCAGGAGGATTGCAAAGTCGCTTTTTTCCTGGGAACGCAGGCTTCCAGCCTGCCAGTGAGTTCGTAGGCATCCTACCTGCGCAGGGTGGAGACTCCATTCCGCAACTTTCGCGCAGGCTGGAAGCCTGCGTTCCCAGGGACTTTGCAATCCTCCTGTAGAGGAAATAGGAAATAGGAAATCGGGTGTAAAATATCCTCACCTATTTTCGGTTTCATAATCAATCCGTTTACACTTGAGATTTCACCCTAACGCATATACATCGTTTCGACCGGTTTCGCCGAAGTTTTGAGCGTGTCGATTCCTTTGATTTTCGTTGGAGCGTTTGCGTTTTGCGGTGGGTGAATCACCTCCAGCTTTTGTGAAGACTCGTCCCTGGTGAGCGGACTGACCAACTCCATTCGCCCGAGCGGAATCCCGGCTTCCGATGTCGTTGTCGGAACAGGAGACGCCGGTTGCAAGGTTGGCGTGTTGAAACCGATCCCCATTGAGCCGAGCGGAACGCCGCCGAGCGTCGGCATTGACGGCGTTTGCACCGGAAAAAGCGGCGAATTCGATGTAGCCGAAGGAATCGGCGATGCTTGTGTACGTTGATGGTTTCCCGTTTTGGGCGGAAGAGAATACGTTCCCGAACCACCGGCCGAAACCGGTGTTGAAGCGGACCAAACGGTTGCGCCCGGTGTGGTTTTGGAAGCGTCTGCCACCGGTTTTTGGGCGGATTCACCGACGGAACTGACGGCACCGGTCGTTTTCGTGGAGCCGAATTTTTCGCAGACAAGCCGCCAGGTTTCCCGTTCGCTGCACAAAACCCGGTAGGCGTCGTTAAGTTTTTCCTGATCCTGGGACATGCCCGCTTCGGTCAGGCGACGAAAGATAAAAACGTAAATCGACGCGAGTTTTTTGGCAATTTCCGGGTTATTTTCGACGTCAAGCGAGCAAAGAATTTCCGCGACAATGTCTTGGGCAAGCGTAATTGTTTCGAACCCGTCGCCAATATTCCCTTCTTCCCAATGTTTTTTCGTTTTGAGTATGTTTTTCATCGCGGCCTCCACGAGAAGCAGTTGCAGCTTCTGCGGCGTCGCGGAAAAAACATCCGCTTGAATATAGTTTTGGCGAACCGTTTGTTGGCTCATTCAATCGCTCCTGCAAAAGTGTGGGGAAATTTCATTTTCCCAGTATACGTTATTAAATGAGAAATGGGAAATGGGAAATGGGAAATTTACTTGGGCGCATTTTTACTTAAATCGGAACGAAATCGCCGTTACAATGCGTAAATCTGTAAAAATCGGGGGTATTGGCTGATTTTTCGCAATAGCAGCCGGGAGCGGGAGCGACCGATTGGGTAATTTTGGCCGGTCGCTCCGTAATTACCCAGTTTCCTTACTTTCCCAGATAACCGAAATCTCTCGTTCCCGGACTGGGAATTTCCCCAAGAGGATTGCAAAGTCGCTTTTTTCCTGGGAACGCAGGCTTCCAGCCTGCCAGTGAGTTCGTAGGCATCCTACCTGCGCAGGGCGGAGACTCCATTCCGCAACCGAAGCCTGCGTTCCCAGTAGTCCGTCGACAAGTTTGTATCGAGACCGTCATTTCGCGATGCTCCATTCCGGCTTTTATTCATCTCCCCCAATAAAAGCCGGAATGAAGCGAAGCGAAATGACGGTAAAATCAGTAAAAATCGTAAACTTGTCGACGG
>CAZNVM010000239.1:0-4392 GCA_964576215.1 uncultured Planctomycetaceae bacterium | reverse complement strand
GTCCCTGGGAACGCAGGCTTCCAGCCTGCGCGAAGGTTGCGGAATGGAGTCTCCACCCTGCGCAGATGGGATGCCTACGAACTCACTGGCAGGCTGGAAGCCTGCGTTCCCAGGAAAAAAGCGACTTTGCAATCCTCCTGGCCGGTACTCCACGCTTTTTCGGAAAAAATTCTCGACGAAATCGTGATTTTGCGGCACTTTTGCTCTGGAATCATCGCGAAAAACTTCGTACACTCCGCCAGTATGGAGTTTCTCATGGTCTTTTTCAAACGGTTGACAATCCTTTTGTTGGTCTTTGCCGAGATAACCGTCGTTTCCGGTTGTGTCCGGCGGCGTCTGACGGTCCGGACCAATCCGCCGGGAGCCGTTGCGTACTTGGACAACGTGGAACTCGGAAAGACGCCGATTTCCCGAAATTTCGACTACTACGGAAACCGCGAACTGAAACTCATCAAAGAAGGATACGAACCCCACGTCGAAACGATTCGTTTACGTGCCCCCTGGTATCAATGGATCGGTTTGGATTTTTTCTCCGAGGTTTTGATTCCCGGAACGATTACCGACGAACACGAGTATCCGATCACTCTCAAGCCGCAGCAGATTGTTTCGCCGGATGACCTGATTGCCGAAGGGGAACGGATGAAAGCGATGGCCCATTCCAGCGGAACGTACCGTGTTTCCAGTGGAAGCGGAAGAAATCAAGAGGTTCCGCAAAGCGATCCCTACTCTTCTTTCGAAGCACAACCGACGGACCGGGAAGAAGAACAGCTTCTGCCCCCTCCCGCCTATCCGCCGTCAACGTACTTGCAACCGGAAAATTTGGATTCGTACTCGTTCACCGCCGCACCAATCCCTGAAAATTATTCGCCTGCTCCGGAGCCGAGAATTTAGGGTCCGTTTTGAAATAGACCATACAACGTCAAAAGCAACGCACAATCAGAGCCGCGCACGGAGTAAGCGGTTTCACGTTACCACCGGGATCACCGCTTACTGCGTGCGCGGCTCTGATTGGGTTCACGGTTAGGTTTATTTCTTTACTTCGTACGCATCCAAAAGGACCACAGGTTCATCGCCGTCGTTGGTCCACTGGATCGAACGGCATGAGACCGGAATCAACAAGGTGTCACCTCGTTTGAGACGTTCCATCGCAATGGGGTCGCTTTGCCGCCCGGACATGTTTTCCGGGGTACCGCGTCGCCCTAAGTGGAAAACCGCCGTCGCGTTTCCCTGGAGAACGCTCCAGATGTGGAAACGATTATCGGAAGCCCAAACCGCCATCTCATCGAAACTCCAACGATTAAGCAGGAATTCTTCGGAAGTTACAAGCCGCTGACAATTTCGGTACTCCGTCGGAGTCGGTTTTTGCGAGAAAACCGCTCCCTGTTGAGAGTCGATTGCCTGTAAAGCCTGGTCGATCCGGGGCGGCGGTTCGTTTCTTTCGGTCTCTTTTTTGTTCCAGTTGAAAAGACAAAAGGGTGTGTCGCCGGTTCGCTGCACTTCGGCGACCAGGATTCCGTTTCCCAGAGAATGGACGGTTCCCGGCTCGATCCTGTAACAATCGCCGACCTTGGGGTGAATTTTGTGCAACAACGATTCGAGACGCCCTTCCCTGGCGGCGGAAGCCACATCTGACTGCGGATAAGGCCGATTAAAACCGAGATACAAAACACCTTCCGGGGCCGCGTCGACGACGATCCACACTTTCGCTTGTCCCGAACGGGGATAAACTTGTACGGAAGCCTGCTCTTCGGCATTGATATATTTCAGCATTAACGGAAAACGTCCGGAACGATCCAGCGGATTGATTCCCGTTTCAAAAAATCCTACGGGACAGGCGGCGATGATTTCACGGAGCGATTTGCCCGCAAAGGGACCGTTGATAATGAGATTGGCGTCATTCTCGTGATCGACGATTTCCCACGACTCCGCAACCTTTCCGTCGGGAATCGTCGTCCGCTGAAAGCGGTCTTTGATCCGATGCCCTCCCCAGGAGTATTCCTTGTAAATCGGCTCAAGCCGAAAGGGATACATCGGAAGACCTTGTAATGAGTCCATCAGATTGAGTGAAAGTAAAAAATCGATTCCCGATGCCCGATCCCCTTAATACGACATTGACGAAAGGTACTGGCGGTGAAAACTGGTGATACCTGTCTCAGGATTCTCAAACTGCATGACCTTCAACAAATCGTCGAACAATTGATCCGCCTGCTTGAAAACGTCGATATCCGTCAATCCCTTGATTTGGATTTTGGAAAAAATCGCAAAGAAATCGTCCGTATCCTTCCATTCCTTTTCCAAACAAGACGGTGCCAGCGAAGAGAGCTTGATGATCATTTTTTCCAGGAACGTTTTTTTCCCGTCGCGATTTTGATCCCCTACGGAATGATGAACGGCGATCTTCGAGGCGAGGTCGTCTCCGAACCCCCATTCCCTCACGAGAAACGCACCGGCATCCATATGGTTCCAACCGAACGTATTTTCTTCCAGTATGGAGATACAAGTGCCGCTTTCCCGGTGCTGTGTCAGAATTTTTTCGTATTCCTTCGGCCAAATCTGCGCAAGTATGGGGATCGTCAGGTCCTGGAGTAATGCGGCGACAAACAACTCTTCGGAATCCAGTTCGGGAAAGTAGGCACACAACGCTTTCGTAAAACTGCTGCGGCGAAGCGAGTCCAAAACGAAAATCTTCAAACTGAATGGTCCGCACTTCGGATCGGGTAAAAGGGCAAAGACGGCGTTCCAAAGCATGAAATTCTTGATCGTTCGCACACTCACGAGCGTCATTGCCATCTGGACGGTCGAAATTTTGTGACGAAATCCGAAAAAGGAAGAGTTGGCAAACCGGAGAATTTGTGATGTCAAACCGGGATCGATGGAAATCGGTACGGCGTACTCCGGCGGACCGTTCGCAGGGTCTTTGGTGAGTTCAAGGAACCTCACGACACTCTGGGGAAGCGCAAACAAACTGGCTCCCCTAATCTTTTCGATCAATTCTTGATAAGTATTGTTCACCGTGATCTCTTTGCCTGCTCACTGTTTATTGGCATTATCTGAAAATCGTACACGTGTTTGGTCGATTAACCTGGCGTAACCGTGATCGACGCCTGCCCACAAAACCGGACGGGGATTGCGGGATTCCTCCGGCAACATACTGCCGGGAACGTAGGTTTCCCAGAGACATCGGCTTGTTTCGAATAAAATGACCGCCAGGGGAACCGAAGGAACGGACTCACGGGAAAACCGGGTGTACAAATAACCGCAAACCGTTTGCCGGGGAACCGATTTGGCGATTTGGATGCGACGGTCGATTTCCGCAAGTGGAAACGCAAGCGTCGCAAACCCGTTCGTATCGTTTTGAATTTTTTCGAGGGCCGACCAAGCGACTTCGGGACTGTCGGCAGGGGCAAGAACACGCAGACCGACACCTTTGGCCTCACAGACCAGTTCCTCCTGAAAAACGGACGGAATTCCTTCACCGGGAACAAAGAGAACCGCCTCGGAGTGGGTGCGAATTTCGGCAAACCGCCGCCGGAATTCATCAAGACGCACCTTAAGCGGACGATGTCGAAGCTCCGTAAACCATTGTTCCAAGTGAATTTTCGAAGCGAAAAACGGATCGTCCGCAAGCGAAACCGTTTTTTCTTCGAGCACGCTTTTCGAGCCTGCAAAAACGGCTCCACCGACGACCGCCCCGCCAAGAACACCACAAAATTGTCGACGAGTTATCATTTTAATTACGAATTACGAATTCCCAATTACGTTGACAACTCTCATTCGTAATTAGTCATTCGTCATTCGTAATTATTTAGTGACACCTTTCTTCAAGATAACATTCCCGTATGTCCGGGTTTCACCGGTCATCACGACGCAAAACGCTTTCTTCGCCTGTTCGTAAAATTCAAAACGATCAATTCGCTTGATCGCCGGGGTTTTCGGATGATATTTGTCGATCACTTCCCGGAAACTCGGTTCGACGCCCGGATCGGCGGTGTCCCCTTTTTGGACCGCCATCATCATCACAGGAGCGTCAACGGAAGCGTCAAGGTTAATGAGCGGCAAAATCGCGTCGAGCATCTGCGGCACGGTTAACCCGTCTGCACGGATCACATGATCGTTGACGGAATGGCCCGGAAAATGAGCGTCGGCGAGGATGATCTCATCTCCGTGCCCCATTTCGTACAGGGTTGCCAAAAGTTCGGGGGACATGAGCGGGGAAATACCTTTGAGCATAGCGGAATCCTTGTAAAAGAGTAGACTTGTTCGGTAACGTTAAATTAGCGAATTTAGAGAAATTGGTATTGCGTAATTTGGTCGAATTGTGTTATTTTACCTCCTTTGGTTTTCCCCAACAAGGAGGTGATGATGAAGATAATGAAGGAACGCTGGCCTCGG
>CAZNVM010000238.1:0-10734 GCA_964576215.1 uncultured Planctomycetaceae bacterium | reverse complement strand
ACATGTTCGCCTCCGTGCGTAAAGGAATGAAAAAGGATTGGTTCTATCTCACTATTACGCAGAAAGACTCGCCCTGTTGCGATCTTTTTTCACTTTTTGAAAGAAAAGTTCGCAAAAAACAAACTTGTCGACGGACTGGGGGCCACTGAAGAAGGCGATAGTCCCGGCTTTTTTTGAAGGGAGAATTTGTTAGAATGACCGCTACTGTCCGTTTCCGTTCCTTTTCACGATATAACCGTCCTTATGTTCAAACGAATCCTCATTGCCAACCGTGGAGAGATCGCGCTTCGTGTCATTCGAGCCTGCCGTGAAATGGGGATCGAAACCGTTGCGGTGTTCAGCGAAGCGGATCGCGGTGCCGCCTACCTTGATCTTGCCGACGAAACGTATTGCGTCGGGCCTTCCAGATCGACCGACAGCTATCTGAAAATCGACCGGATTATCAGTGCTGCGGAAATCGGCAATGTCGACGCGATTCACCCCGGTTACGGCTTTCTCGCGGAAAACGCCCATTTCGCCGACGTGTGCCGCAGTTGCGGATACGAATTCATCGGTCCGACCTCCGAAGCCATGTCGCTCCTCGGCGACAAAAACTCCGCTCGGGAAATCGCCCAAAAAGCCGGTGTGCCGCGAGTGCCTGGAAGCGAAGGGCTTATCACTTCCGACGGCGACGCCTTCAAATTTGCCAATCAGGTCGGCTTTCCCGTGCTGATCAAAGCGTCCGCCGGAGGGGGAGGACGCGGAATGAGAATTGCCAAAGACGCCGAGCAACTCAAAAATTCCATCGAACAGGCCGCTCAGGAAGCGAAAGCGAACTTCGGCAACGGCGACATTTATCTCGAAAAGCTGATCGAAAAACCGAGGCACGTTGAAGTCCAATTGATCGGGGACAATCACGGCAACGTGGTTCACCTTTGGGAACGCGATTGTTCCATGCAGCGGCGACACCAAAAACTGATCGAGGAAAGTCCCGCTCCGAACTTGAAGCAATCGACCCGAAACGCCATCTGCGATGCTGCCGTCAAATTGGCCAAAAGTGCCGGTTACACCAACGCGGGAACCGTCGAATTCCTTGTCGATAAGGACGAAAATTTCTACTTTATCGAAATGAACGCAAGAATCCAGGTCGAGCACCCGGTTACGGAACTTGTTACGGGAATCGATTTAATCAAGTCACAAATTCTCGTCGCATCGGGCGAAAAATTACCGTTTACGCAGAAAGACGTTGTACTTCGCGGCTGGGCAATCGAGTGCCGGATCAACGCGGAAGACCCGGACCACAATTTCCGACCGTCGCCCGGCAAGATTGAAAAGATGATCGTTCCCGGTGGGTTCGGAGTTCGGTTCGATTCCCACGCCCACGCCGGATATACCGTGTCGCCGAATTACGATTCGATGATCGGCAAGCTCCTTGTTCACCAATCGACCCGGGAAAAAGCGATTGCCTCCATGTGCCGCTGTTTGAGCGAAATGAAAGTGGAAGGGATCAAAACGTCGATTCCACTTCAGCTTAAAATTTTACAGCACAACGATTTTCAAGCGGGAAAAATCGACACCGGGTTCATCGAACGCTTTTTTTAGCCGGTCGTTCGCCGCGACGCCGGGAACGTATTGGTTTTTCGATCCGAAAGGCAAACACCAGATTGATCTCAGCTCACAGTTTGTGCCCCGGATACACAACATCAAATTTGAAGAAATCGTCTTTTCCGGAAAACTCAAAGGGTTGGTCGCAGTCGTCGATTTGAAGGACGACCAACGTGGTCTCGTCTGGATTGACGGTCGTTTTGACACCCTGTTGGAACCGGGCCTCAGTGCGTACTGGCTTGGACCGAAAGAAGTTAAAGTCGAGATCGTCGATGCCAAGACCGTACGCTTTCAACATGATTCGCTTCAGCAGATCATCCAAACGCCGAGCGGCAAGGCTGCGTTTGTCCAATTGGTGGTGTTACCGTACCATACCGGGTTGCTGTACTACGACGGTAAACTTGTCGAAACCGTATCACCGGGACAGTACCTTTTCTGGAAAAACACCGTTGACGTTAAAATGGTCAATGTCGATCTTCGGGAACAGACCGTTGACATTAGCGGTCAGGATCTGATGACTGCCGACAAAGTGACGCTCCGAATGAACGCTGGCTTCGGGTTTCAGGTGATCAACGCTGAAAAAATGGCCTCGGCGATCGAGAATGTCCAGCAAGCGTTGTATCGGGAAGCACAGCTTGCACTGCGGAACGTCGTTGGACGCCGGGAATTGGAACAATTTCTGTCGGATAAAAACGAAATCGCCGCCGAAGCGGAGCAAATGCTCAAGGCAAGAGCGGATTCATTTGGCGTCAAAGTCCTGTCGTTTGGTATTCGTGACGTTATTTTGCCCGGCGATATGAAAGACTTGCTCAACAAAGTTACAGAAGCGAAAAAAGCGGCGGAAGCGAACCTTATTGCCCGTCGGGAAGAGACCGCCGCGATGCGAAGCCAGGCGAATACGGCGAAACTTCTGGAAAACAACCCGACGCTGATGCGGCTTCGTGAATTGGAGGTTTTGGAAAAAATCGTCGAATCCGGTAAACTGCAAGTCATCGTTGGCGAAAAAGGATTGACTGACCGTATCGTCAACCTTTTATAAGTTTGAGTAAACGAAAAATCGGGTTGTCTCAACCGTCACGCTCTGTGTAGCGGGAAGATTTCCTGTTTTTTCCGTCAAAATGACAGTCATTTTTCTAATCTCGAAAGAAAATTTTTGAAAAATCTCCTCAAAAAAAGCTTTTGAAACAAGTCGAATCGCGTCGGCATTTTTTTGCCGAAATTTTACAGCACAAAGATTTCCAAGCGGGAAAAATCGACACCGGGTTCATCGAACGCTTTTTTTAGCCGGTCGTTCGCCGCGACGCCGGGAACGAGCCCAATGGGATCGGTTTGTCGCTGGAATTGTTAGCCCGGATATTTCGCAAAAATACTTGGAAATTGAAAATAGCAATATACAGTCAAAATAATGGCATAAAGGCCCATAAATAAAAATAAAGTTGTTTCCCCAGTTTTCGAAACGAAAAACTACCTAAAAACACGGCTACACCCTATTTTACAGTATACCTGCCGCCTGCCGACTAAGGAATCATGGCTGTACGGAAACGATGATATGGCATTGTCCGAGTTTTTTGCCTTCGGCGTAGAACTCTCCGATCAGTTCGAGATTCGACTCGACACGAAGCGGTTTGAACTCCAATGTAAGAGAGTTATCTACAGCAACACCATTTGCATCTCGTATCGGAAAAGTCGATAATTTTCGAACCCATTGTCTGCTGGAGCGAGTAATCGGTTCCGTTGCCGATCCTCGAATACACTCGAGTGCCCCATCGATACTCTGATTGTTGCGTTGTGGTGGGTGAATCACCAAAGAGACATTCTTTAAATCATGTACCAAATCCTTGTTGTCCGGGCCAACGACGGTCAAAAGAACCAAGTTGTATTCCTTGTTAATGACATAAGGAGCCGGGGCTTTGAGCAAACCGCCGTTTGGTAATTGTTTGTAAACGCTCAATTCCATTGATATTTCCGACGACTGGAAACGTCCGGACGTCGGAGTCGATGCTGGTTGCGCCGGTTGCTTCGGTGGCGTCGGCGAATACACTCCCGGCGGTGTTGGAGCCTGTTGCGGTGTGTTGTTGTAGGTCGGAACCGATCCGCCGTCAATCACGTTCGTCGGCTTGGAACCGACCGCCCGTGCAAAAACGTTGGCGGTAACGTCCATATTTCGGCCTGATCCGACTATCGAACCGTCGGCGCGAAGCACGACGTCCATCGTGTAAGTTCCGTTCCCCGGAATCGAATTGACTTCCCATTGGACGACATTCGTCGAACTTTGCGGAATCGGGACGTTTTGCCCGGAGGAAACGTACTTCATCCCGTACGGCAACCGCAGTTGCACGGTTGCGCCGGTCGGTCGGGATGACATGTTGACCACGTTGACTTTCCAAGTGTAATCCCGGTCGGCAACCGGGTCTTTCGGACCGGTGATGTCGATTTTCAACACGCCGCCGGAAGTCCAGATTTGCCGAATGATCTGGCTGCCGACGACCAATTCCCCTTGATTCCCTTCGCCGGTGTCCGGTCGAATGACGCGAACCACAATCGTTGCGGTTCCGGCTCCCGCCTCTTTTTGGTAAACGTCGACGCTTGCCTGGCCGGAGTTGTCTGTTTCAATTTTTGTACGCTGAGCAAGATTTTCGCCGAAACCTGCTGCGGTTCCGCCGATCACTTCGTATTCGACGAACCAGCCGGAACGCGGCGAACCGTTCGACTGCCGCGACACGATGGTCGTCAGTTTCCTCGGATCGCCGACTGGGGCAACCATCGGTCTTGGAAACGCAAACTGGGCGTCGATCCAGTGAATTGCCGCAGAAGCACTTCGTTTGCTCCAGTCGTCAATCGTCGGTGAAAGTGCGGTCACGTAGGATGTTCCTTCTTTCGTCGCTTTGAGCGTGACCCAGGTTTGACCTTTGAGAATTTCGATATCGTCCTTCGTATCCGGCGTTCCCCGATTGATCGTCCAGAGATTCGCGCTGGTTTTTGTTTTCACGTAACGGTCGCTGATTTTTTGCGCTTTCGTGAAGTCATGGTGCAACCAATCGCACCAGGAACCGGTGTCGTAAGTCAAAATCGTGCCGGTTCCGTCAAGCGACCATTCGACCGGTTGGTTCGTGCGGAGGTATTCGTCGTTCCCAAGATAACTGGCAACGACAACGACCTCGGAATGGATCGGCGCAAAATGAACTTTCGGCGTGAGGATCAAGGCCGGTCCTTTGACCGGGTCCGGCGGAGTGCTGGGGACGTAAAACCCGTCGAGACCACGCGAACCGGTAAAACCGGCCCCGATTCCCGTTCCGGGCACGACGTTCCCAAAACCTCCGGGAAAACGGTCGTAGGTAAACGGATTCGGTGAAGTCGTGTCGGCGGTTGAAGCTGCCGATTCGGTGCCTGGCTGGGGAAAAGCGGTCGTCGCACTCGGATTGGCAACGGACGGCGGTTGCGAACTCTCGCCGGTTACGTTTTGGGAAACACCGCTTTGTTGCCGGGTGAAAAGGCAGCTTCCTGTCGGATCGATTCGCAAATCCCGAAGCGACGCGCACCCCGACCACAGGAGGAGGATTCCTCCGAGAACCAAGATGATTGTCACGTTTCGGTGTAACATAAAACGATTGGTTTCATTTCGGGTTTGCGGTAGGTCGTTAGCGCATTTCGCCCTCCAACAATAGCTTTTTCTTCAATTTAAGTTGAGCGAAAAAAGAATTTATGCTGAAGAAAATCTTTCGGCAACTGGCAAAGTCGGCATAATCGAAAGAACAGGAAAAGAATCGGAAACAAACCTGTACAGCCCCTTGTCCGTTGACAAGTTTCCGGTGAACAGAGACGCAATCGTGGGGTTGGACAAACAAAAAAGAGCCGGAAGTGATTTTCTCCGCGCAGTCCCCAGGCCGCTAACAAGTACGTATGAATGGCAGCCGGGAGCGCAACGGAGTGAAGCGACCGGACCGAATCGCGGGGAAATCCGGTCACTGCGCTCCGTTCCCGGCTGCCATTATTATTGGCGAACTGGTTATCGACCTGCGTTAACGACATGCTGTAACGCCGGAAATCGAAAAATTGGGTGCGTGCAGATAACCGTTGCCATTTTCCTGAAAATGTGGTATAATGTACGGGTGTGGCGACGAGACCCCAACCTTATTACCTTATTTTCCTTGGGTTGATGAGCGTTTTTCAAACCCTCAAACAACGAAACGTCAACGTTACAAAAATCGTTGTCAACGCTCTGCATCAGTTACTCACCACTAAAAAATTGCCTACACTAACGCGATCTCTCAAAAATTCGGCTGAATAGTTACCATTTCTCGTTTGTTTTTCATGCCACGTTGGTTTGCCGGACTACATCTCACCTCGGATTGTCGCCGTATTGAAACGGCTCTCGTCGGCGTTCATGGACGCGGCGACGGGGCACCGATTGAGTGTCGGCAAAGTATGGCTTTTGATCTTCCAGCGGAGATTGCCGAGAACTATCAACAATTTCTTGCGAACGAACAATCGTCATCGTCTCTCAAATTGTCCAGCCGATTGGCCGCCTTGAGTGAAGAATTGGCTGGCGTGGAGGAAGAAGCACTCGACGAACTGCTCGCCGAATCACGTATTCCCAAATCGGAACTGCTCGCCGTTGGTCTTTTGGATCCCGGTTGGTGGTGCATCGGCGAACGCTCCCGAATGTATCGTCCCCTCTCCTGTCCGGACGTTCTTGCCCAACGGACCGGAATCAGCGTCATCGACTCGTTTCCTTCCCGGGACATTGCGTGCGGTGGAACCGGCGGACCGCTGTTGCCGTTTCCCGCCTGGATCGTCCTCTGCTCCGAGGAAAAAGATCGTGTGCTTATCGACTTGGGCAAAACGGCCCGATTGACGTTTCTACCAAGCTCAAAACAGCCGATGGCACACCAGCGGATTGAGTTTAAGGAGATTTGCCCTTGTGGTTCTCTTTTAGATGAATTGACGATCCAACTGACGCGAGGCAAATCCGCAGTTGACAGCGGCGGCCACTTGACGGTTCAGGGCAAGCATATTCCGACGCTGCTGAACCGTTGGAACGAATTGTCGAAAAAAATATTGTTGAATAATGGGGGCACGGCACGGTCAAAAAGCGTTTGGACACCGAACGGGATTTCGCCGAAACTTTTGATTCAATTTGCGTTGGAACAAGCGACGCGGGAAAATTGGGCGATTCGTGACATTCTTTGCACGGCGGCGTATTTCATTGCGGAGTCGATAACACGAGAAGTTGAAAGCCGTTACGCAAAATCGAAATCCGAAACGGAAATCCTCCTGACCGGCGGAGGTTGCGGACACGGATTGCTTTTAAATCGGCTGGGAAAGAATTTGAGCGGTTGGACACAAAAATCGATCAAGGAATGCGGGGTAGCCGTCGATTCGTTTGACGCCGTTTGCGTTGCGATTTTGACGCTCTTCTTTGCCGACCAGATACCGGCGGCGATTCCCGGAATCACCGGCGCACAAACCACTCGGCCCTTGGGCCGAATGACACCCGGTTCGCCGCAGAATTGGGCCGCAATACTCGATGAAATTCTTCAGGCAAAGGCTCGCTCGCTTTGAAGCGTGATCGAACACAAAACTCTTCCTTACTTTTTCCCCAATGTCCGTTGACTCTTGAAAAACTCCGTCAGGATCGTTCCGCATGGTTCGGCCAAGACGCCGCCGATCACTTCGCAGGTGTGGTTCAAACGCTCGTCTTCGAGCAGTCGGTACAGGGAACGGACCGCTCCGGCCTTCGGGTCCGCCGCCCCGTAAACCACGACGGGAATTCTCGCCTGTAAGATCGCCCCGGCACACATCGGGCACGGTTCCAGCGTTACGTAAAGCGTGCAACCTTCCAGACGCCACGAGCCGAGAAACTCCGCCGCCTGCGTAATGGCAATCATCTCGGCATGGGCGGTCGGGTCTTGCAACTGTTCCCGTCGATTATGCGATTGGGCAATCACGCGATCCTGGCAGACGATCACCGCACCGACCGGGACTTCGTTCGCATCCCTGGCCGCCTCAGCCTGAGCAAGAGCCAAACGCATGAATCGCGGGTCGGGCATAGGGCATCGGGAATCGGGAATCGGGCATAGGGCATAGGGAATCGGGAAATTCAGCCGTCTGAGTTCTATGCCCGATTCCCGATTCCCGATGCCCGGATATTAAAACTTCACAACCATCGAGGCGCCGCCGGAAAGCTGTTGACCTTTCGTGCCGTTACCGAACGGTTTCCACGCACCGTATTCCGCCCAGTCGTATCGCATTTCCGGACGAATCATGACTTTCGGGCAAACGTTCCAGTTGGCCCCAAACGTAACGGCGTACAAATCACCGTTTTGTGGGGTACCGGTAACCGGTGGGATGGAAAAGAGCGTTCCGGCGTCGGTATGATGCCATTCGCCGCGAAGACCAACCGACCATTTCGGACAGATCGTGTAAATCAGGTGCTGGTTGACCCCGTAAGCATTCGCCGAGTAGGTATCGAAATCATTGTCCACGTAAAGCCCTTCGATCATGTACAACCAGCAACGATTGATATTGTACGTGAAAATGAGGGTCTGAATCAATTCTGTTCCGGAATTGTAGGTTGTCCGATTATAAATGGGATTGGTGTCACCATGAGTGTCATTGCAAAAGATATTATAACGCAACGAGGTTGCCCGTGAGGTTTTCAGCGTTACTCCACCGAGGAAGGCGTTGTCGCCGAACCGGTTGTCAAAACTGCTGTGATACCCGGCCGTCCAGCCGCCGGTGAACGAGAGGCAATCGTTGACCTTGTATTCGGCAACGGCCCCATTGACCGTCAGCGGGGTGTTATAGCAGAGGTAAGCGTGCGAATAGAAAAAGGAAGCGACTGCCGGTACTGCTTCGTAAAACATGCCCGGGGCGAATTTTCCCATCTTGAACTTTAGCTTGCCGTATCCGACTTCTCCGTAAAGCTGCACGATGGAGGCATAATAGTCTCCCTGGCCCCAATCGTGATCAAACGATCTGTCACCGAAGTTTTGCGTGTACTTCGCATCGGTTCCGTAAAGGAAATCCCCCTGAAATCCCCAGTCGAAACCGTGGGTCGTGTCGATGCCCTTGCTCATGCCGAGCCAAAGCTGGTTGAGTTTCAGGTCGGACTGCTGTTCCGTCATGAACAGATAGGAGTTACCGGAAAGGGGATCCTGGTTCCGACTCGCCGGAGCCAAGTTCGGAGCAGTGGAGTATTTGTTGGTATTCCCGTGATTGTTCAGTGTGATACCACCTTCCATCCAGCCGTAGAACTGGAAGGGATTCTTGGCCGTGCTGCATGTCGAGCGGCACTGTCCGAGAAAGGCTTCAAATTCCGACGTCGGGCTTGCCCAAACTGTGGGCGAGGCGAAAAGAAACACGGATGCAACGAGTGCAAAAAGTCGATGGCCTGTCGTTTTCATGATGGTTCAATCCTTATAACCAAGTTAAGTTTTGCCGATATTGACGGTATTCCGCGAAAAAGGGGATGGTCCGAAAATCGCGCAAGTAGCGACACGTTCCACGCAAGGAACGGCTTGGGGTGTATCGTCCCTCGAATTGGAAAAACGTAAGCGGTTTGGCCGTTCCCTCCCCAACTCACCGGGAAAATCCGCCGTAATGGTACGATCCTATCGCCGATGCCGGTTTTAGGGGGGAGCGAACCGTGATTTGCGGAATGACTCAAACCGTAAACAAATGGTGACTCAAAACAGTAGAGGAAATCGGAAATTGGAAATAGGAAATAGGAGAGAATATTTTGCACCCGATTTCCGATTTCCGATTTCCTTAAATTTCAACACTTTTTCCCGTTTCATTACCATTTCGTTTACACTTTGAGTATGGTATAGACAAAAATCGCCAAGTCGGGGTTTTTTCAAGAAAAAGCGATTTTTCTCGAAAATCTGCTTGTAAATATCAGTCATATCGATTAGAATGGAAGAAACGACGGCGCGTTGGTGCGCGCCGCTATGGTTTGATCGCAAGTTTTTGTCCTCAATTCCCCATACGCAACCCGGTTTTCCGGTTGGGGAGATGAAAAAATTCCTCGAGAAACATGTGCAATCCTCTTTATTTATGGGGATCGCCATGCTCGAGGCTTGCTGCCGTTTCTGTGCTGGCGTTCCCGAAAGGTGGTCGGCATTGTGCGCTTGATTTGCGCACGCTTCAGTTGCGTGAGGTGGAACGCTGCTTGGGACAACTTGGCGTTTCCCTCCTTCTTTTTCAGGACGGACACGCCAGCTTGCCGTTCTTGCCTTCCACATCATTCTTGCCCCACGAAATGACCATGATTTTTCAGAAATTATTTGGCGGTACTTCGGAAAACAACAAACAACAGCAAAAAATCAATGCCCCGCAGGCCCGGCGGCTACGGATCGAATCCCTCGAAAGCCGGGAGCTTCTTGCGGTCAGTGCGGCGGAGTTCGATTCGATCCGGACACTGTATCCCGACTTGAATCTTTCAGCGAACATGGGGAGTTACAACGTCATTGAGATTACCGCCGCCGAACTCTCCGATTCTGCGCTTCGCAATGCGATCAACACGGCGGCTTCTACTCTCAGAGACGATTTGATCGTTCTCCGCACTACGGCCTTACAGAACAAAATCACGCTCGGCGGAACGGAATTGGCAATCAATATCGACGCCGCATACTACGGAAACGTAACCATTGTTTCGCTGGGAGAGGAGAATCTCACCATTGACGCGAACCAAAGGTCACGGGTGTTTAATATCGACTTCGAGGCGACCGTCGCTTTAGCGGGGTTGACGATTACTGGAGGCGTTGCCGATGCGGGCGGTGGAATTCGCAGTTACGGTATCTTAACGATGGCGAAAAGTACGATCACAGGAAATAAGGCTAATGGTAACGGTTACGGCGGTGGAGGGATATACAGTTATAGTTATAATAGAGGTGCGCTGACGGTAACGGAAAGCACGATTTCGGGAAACTCGGCTATTGGTAGTGGTCTTACTCACGGTGGTGGGATTTTCAATCTCGGTACTGGAACACTGAAATTAATGAACAGTAGACTTGTTCGGTAACGTTAAATTAGCGAATTTAGAGAAATTGGTATTGCGTAATTTGGTCGAATTGTGTTATTTTACCTCCTTTGGTTTTCCCCAACAAGGAGGTAATGATGAAGATAATGAAGGAACGCTGGCCTCGG
>CAZNVM010000237.1:0-15968 GCA_964576215.1 uncultured Planctomycetaceae bacterium | reverse complement strand
GAAATGTTTTCAGTGTTTTGAAGTGTTGTTTTGCCCATCGTGCGATTTCAGCAGGTGTGTTGACGTTGGCGATGAGGCCGAGAAAAGTGACGGCGAGGATCGTGGGAAACGGATGGGAAACGCCGCGTCGAGAACGCGGATCGGGAACTTGGTTAAGACAGTCGACAAAGTGGGACAGGGACGGATTTTTTATTAACGTGGACATGTTCGCCTCCGTGCGTAAAGGAATGAAAAAGGATTGGTTCTATCTCACTATTACGCAGAAAGACTCGCCCTGTTGCGATCTTTTTTCACTTTTTGAAAGAAAAGTTCGCAAAAAATCAGTAAAAATCGTAAACTTGTCGACGGACTGCCCTTGTCGACGGACTGCCTGAGCTCCCTATTGACAGTCGCTTTCCCGGGGGTATACTCCGCCTAAATTGTATCGACGACCTGTTGTTTTCCCCTTTCCCGTATACTATGCCGACTATCAACCAATTGGTCCGAAAAAATCGACGCCCCGTCGTTTATAAAAGCAAATCGCCCGTTCTCGAAAAATGTTCCCAAAAACGAGGGGTTTGTTTGCTGGTACGTACCATGCCGCCGAAAAAGCCGAACTCCGCGTTGCGTAAAATCACCCGTGTTCGCCTTTCCAACGGCAAGGAAGTAACCGTTTACATTCCGGGCGAAGGCCATTCGCTTCAGGAACACTCGATTGTTCTCGTTCGCGGTGGTCGTGTTCGTGACCTGCCGGGCGTGAGATACCAAGTGATTCGGGGAACGCTCGACTCGACCGCCGTTGACGGACGCCGCCAGGCCAGAAGCCGTTACGGAGCCAAGAAAAACCAAAAAGTCGCGGCCAAAGGGGCAAAAGGTAAAAAATAAATTTCACGCCGCACAGGGTGCGACGGCCAAATCATCCGACTATTGACTACTCATTCATGGGACGCATTACATCCAGCAAAAAGCAATTGAAAGGGGATCCCGTTTTTGATTCTCTTTTGGCCAGCAAATTCATCAACTGCCTTATGTGGGACGGCAAGAAAACTGCCGCGCAGCGGGTATTTTACGACGCTTTGGACGTGATCAAGGAAAAGGTCGCGGACAAATCGCCGATTGACGTGTTTCATCAGGCTCTGGATAACGTGAAACCGAATATCGAAGTCCGTTCCAAGCGGGTTGGTGGTGCGTCGTATCAGGTGCCGATGACCGTTCAAAAAAACCGGCAGCAGTCGTTGGCGATTCGCTGGATTCTTCTGGCGGTCCGGGACAAAAAAGGACAGCCGACCCACCAAAAGCTCGCTTCCGAACTTTTGGATGCCTACAATAAGCAGGGAACGGCGATTACCAAGCGTGAAAATGTTCACCGCATGGCCGAAGCGAACAAGGCGTTTGCGCACTTCGCGTGGTAAATCATCTCCTGACCTTTTCTGAATGCCACCTAAAATTGCGGCACTCCTGCCCTATGCCCTTACAATAGAAAGGCATGGATACAAAACAGACGCACAATTTTTGGGATTCGGAATTTCCACAGCCGGAGCAGCATCACACGGTTTTTTCCGCGATTGTCTTTGAGGGCGGTCTCGCGGTTTTGGCTCTGGTGATCGGGTATTTCTGTAGTTTTTCTCCGACGAGGACACTTTCCTGGTCGTTCCGGGACGTCGTTCTCGGTTTTGCCGCTGCGATACCGATGCTGGTGGTGTTCGTCTTTTTGGACCGGGCAACCGCTTTGCCGCTTCAAAGAATTCAACAATTGGTTCGATCATTTCTCGGCACGTTTTTCGGAAAATGCTCGACGGTCCAGATTTTCCTGATTTGTGTCCTTGCCGGGATCGGGGAGGAACTCTTTTTTCGCGGCCTGATGCAAGACGGAATCGCTTACGGAATCGGCGGATCCATTGGTTTGATTTGCGGGATCGTGATTTCCTCTCTTCTTTTTGGTGCCGCACACTTGGTTACGCTTACCTATGGCGTCATCGCTTTTTTGATGAGTCTTTATTTTGCGGCGTTGTTTCACTGGTCCGGGAATATCCTTGTTCCGATCATCACCCACGCCCTCTATGACTATTGCGTAATACGATTCGTGCTACGACGTTTTCTCAGGACGCAATTCGAGCCGCGACTCTGATTCGCTACGGTCTCAGGAGGATTGCAAAGTCGCTTTTTTCCTGGGAACGCAGGCTTCCAGCCTGCCAGTGAGTTCGTAGGCATCCTACCTGCGCAAGGCGGAGACTTCATTCCGCAACCTGCGTTCCCAGGGACTTTGCAATCCTCCTGACTGCGGTCTCTCGACGCAGGGGAATGGTTTGGTAGAATAAAACGTTCTTCTTTATCGGCGAATCCATTTTCCCGAAGAAAAAACCATGATTATCACCATCGACGGTCCCGCCGGGGCCGGGAAAAGTACGGTTGCAAAACAGTTGGCCGCGAACTTGGGATACGATTACCTCGACACCGGGGCGATTTATCGTACGATTGCTCTTTTGGGCTTGCGAAACCACATTGCTTGGGATGCGCCGGAACAATTGGTCGCATTGACCCGATCCGCAAGAATTGAATCCCATGAGGGTCGGACTTTTCTCGACGGAGAAGATGTGACCGATCAGATTCGGTCCGTTGAAGTGACGGAACACACAAAATATGCGGCGGATAATCCGGCAATCCGACAAATTCTCGTTCCGATCCAACAGGCGATTGCCGCCAAAGTCGTCGCCGCCGGAAGAGGAATCGTTACCGAAGGACGCGATCAGGGGACGGCGGTGTTTCCGGACGCTGAACGAAAGATTTTCCTGACCGCCTCGCCGGAAGAACGGGCCCGGCGCCGACTTCAGGAGTGGAGTTCCCAAGCGGAGCCGGTCGATTTTCAAGTCATTCTCGACCAGATCAACGCAAGAGATGCCCGGGACCGTGCAAGAAAAGTCGGTCCGCTCACCGAACCGAAAGACGCTTACCTTTGCGAAACGGACAACAAAGCGATTTCGCAGGTTGTTGAAGAACTGGTCGAATTTGTGAAAAAATAAACGGTCTTACTGTCCCGGATAATTGCTGCTTCCGAAATACATCCCGTAATATCCGCCGTAATTGGGGGTTTCCTGCGGAGCGGTTTGTGCTCCGAAATAGCCCCAGGGATAGGCGTTTTTGGCGGGCATACGCATTCCAGTCTCTTCCGGGTAATGCGGTGTTCTCCAGGCGTCGCACATTTGCTTTTCCCCTTTCTTTCGGCGTTCCTGCATCCGTTCCCGAAAGCTTTTTTCTTTTTGGTCGGGCACCGCTCCATAGTATCCTTGCGGCGCCGGAAGATAAGGATTGAACATCGGCCCATACCCCCCGTATCCGTAGTAATTCGCCGATTGTTGCCCATATCCGCCGTAGAGCGATTGATACATCGCCAGGTAATACGGATTGGCAAGCGCGTAAGCTCCGTTGCCTCCCGGAATCGGTTGAACATAAGGAGCGTATCCGCCGTATTGCCCAAATCCGGGATAGTTACCGGGATAATTATAATAGGGAGAGGCACAATGCGGCGTCATTCTCGCGGCGTTAAGCTGCTGGACATACTGATTCATCGCCTGAATGTACTGCATTTGCGTTTGCAAATACTGCATCTGTTGCTGTTGCGTCGGCTGTTGCACTGCTTGTTGAGCCGGGATACCGCCCAGGGGAATGAGTTGCCCGTTCGGTCCCGTCATCACGGCGGAAAACTGCATGTTCGGATTCTTCTGTAGCAATTGTTCCATTTGGTTGAGAACCTCCGGACTCAAAGCGGGAGTGGATGCACTGCCGGGATTGTTCGCCTGGGGATACGGATTGGCGTAATTGGCGTAAGGAGGATAAAGTCCGACGTTTTCCGCTGGATTGGACCACTGAACCAGAGAATAACGATCCTTTTTCGAAAGGAACGATTCAATGGAACTCGAAAAATCCATTTGCATAATCTCGCTGGATTCCTCGCCTTCCCCTTCCGTGTAGACATCGATTTCCCGGTAAGGGATTTTTTTCTGGATCGCTCGCGGCAAAGCGGGAACCGGTTGCCCTTGAACCGGTTGTGTTGTAACCGATTGTGAAATTGCGAGAGCCGGTTGTTGTGCAACCGGTTGTTGTGTCATCGGTTGCGTAACCGGATAAACCGCTTGCTGAACCGGTCGCATTTCCGTTGGATACGGCAAAACGTAGGACGGATACGCCGTGTACGTTGCCGGGTAATTCGTGTAAGCCGTGTAAGTCCCCGGATGGGAAAGCGACGTCGGCATCGGTCGGTACTGAATCGTTTGCGGCAAAACGACATGCGGTACCATTTCGTAAAGCGTAGGCGGCCCCTGAGCGTTCACGGCGCAAGCAACCGCGTGAAACAATATAAGGGAAATAAGTAAAACGCGAGATTTGGTTAAAATAATTCGTTTTTTCACAGGAACCCCCGACAACGCAGTGTCAATAAAACAATTTTGCCCGTAAAAACAAAGAGAGACATCTTCTCTCATCATCGAACCGAAGGGGGAACCATATTTCGTAAAGATGAATTTTTTTCAAAGAATCTTGAAACAGGGGGATAAATAGGGGGAATGGAACGAATAGGATGGTTGTTGCAACCGCTCGTTGTGGTTCGTGTACGTGGCTCTGATTGCGTTTTTGCTTCATTGAATTATACTGTTCAACGCCAATCAGGTGCCATTTTTGCTAACCGTAAACCCAATCAGAGCCGCGCACGCAGTAAGCGGTGCCTCCGGTGATAACGTGAAAACCGCTTACTCCGTGCGCGGCTCTGATTGTGCGTGGCTTATCACTTATCACTTATCACTTATCACTTATTCCCATGTCTCTCGAAAACGAATGGATCGACCGTGCCAAGCAAATCCGTGAACGTCTGACCCAGCTCAGGGACTCTCTTTGACTACGCCGCGAAAACCGAAGCGGTTGCTGAAATCGAGAAGGAAATGCTCGCCGTCGATTTCTGGAACGACCAGGAATCCGCCCAAAAAACCATCGGGAAACTCAAATCGCTCAAGTCGGTCCTTAAACCGATTGACGAACTCCAGACCGATTCGGAGGAACTTGCGCTCCTGCTGGAATTGGGTACCGAGGACGAGGAAATCTGCGCCGAAATTCCTGACAAATTGCGGGAAACCGAAAAACGAATGGAACAGCTTGAAACGCAATCGCTTCTCAACGGACCGTTCGACTCCTGCGATGCAATCCTGTCGATCAACGCCCGGGACGGTGGAACCGACGCCAACGATTGGGCCGAAATGCTGCTTCGCATGTATACGCTTTGGGCAAAATCGAACGATTATTCCTTCGAGCTACTCGACCGGCAGGACAACGAAGAAGCGGGAATCAACAGTGCGAGCATCATTATTCGCGGCCCCTATGCTTACGGGTTCCTCAAAGGAGAAACCGGGATTCATCGTTTGGTCCGAATTAGCCCGTTCAACTCGGAAGGAAAACGACAAACGAGTTTTGCGGCGGTCGATGTGTCGCCGGAAACGGACGAGTCGATTGAAATCGAACTCCGAGACGAAGACATCCGTGAAGACACTTATCGAGCAAGCGGTGCCGGCGGGCAGCACGTCAACAAAACATCCAGTGCGATACGTCTCACGCATCTTCCGACGAACACGGTCGTCCAGTGTCAAAATGAACGGAGTCAGCACAAAAACCGGGCCCTTGCATTAAAAATGCTCCGGGCAAAGCTGATGCGGGTTGAAGAAGAAAAGCGGGAAGCCGCAATGGTTGAAAAGTACAAAAATATGGCCAAAGTCGGTTTTGGTTCGCAGATTCGCAACTATTTCCTGCACCCCGACCAACGGGTCAAGGACGCAAGAACCGGTTACGCTATGGGAAGTTTCCACCAGGTTCTCAACGGCGACCTCCAGGGATTTTTCGACGCTTATTTGCGATGGAGAGTGGAGTAATCAGGGCAGCCCCGGACGGAGAATACAAAATAACGGAATACGGTCTTATGTCTTGTAAATCCTTGAAATTCTTTGTACCATAGGACGTTGTTTCTCTTCCATTTCACATTCACTCTTCAAAAACGAGGTTACTTGTGGGCAAAATTTCAATTGGGATCAATATGGAGTTCGTTCGGCATGACGACAAGTCTTTCGAATGGGGCGTCGCCAAGGCGGCGGAAATCGGGTTTGAATACATGGAACCGATGGTCCACTGGGGCCGGGAATTGCTCAGCGAAGCGGGCTATTTTCACAGCGTTTCCATGCTGGACGATCCGCTCCGAATTCGCCGGGCAAGCGAAAAGTATGGCGTCAAGGTGTCCGCACTGTCAACGCACACGCCGTTGTGCAAGCCGGAGATTTCACTCGAATACCTGAAACAAGCGATCCGATTCGCCAAGGAATGCGGTGCGCCGGTCGTTACGACCGACGAAGGTTTGAAAGCGGAGTGGACGACTTTGGAGCAGGACTTTACTTTAATGCAATACGTGCTACAGGAGGCCGCTTTCGTTGCCGAACCACGCGGAATCAAGATCGGATTGGAACAACACCAGCAATACTCCGTCGTACCCGAACTGTTTGACCGGTTGTGCAATCTGGTCGATTCTCCGTCCGTTGGCGTCAATTTCGACACCGGCAACAGTTATCTCGGCGGACAATGTCCGATCACCTGGCTGGAAAAAATCAAGCATCGCCTTGTCCACCTTCACGCCAAGGACATTTCCATCGAGCAATCCGAAAAAGAACGCGGTCAGGTTACCGGAACGCCGGTCGGATGCGCTTGCGGCGACGGCGTGATCGATTGGAAAAAAGTCGTGGAAATTTGCAAAACGATCCCCCAGGATATCGTGTTCAGCGTCGAATGTGGCACCATCGACCAGGCCGCCCGAAGTTTGACGTATTTGAAGACGTTGATTTAAACTCAAAGTGTAAACGGATTGGTTATGAGGCCGGAAAAAGTGTTGAAATTTAAGGGCATCGGGCATCGGGCATCGGGAATCGGAGGAAGTGAAGTTTTTCACTTATCACCTATTCCCGATTCCCGATGCCCTTGACTGTTTTGAGTCACCATTTGTTTACGGTTTGAGTTGTTATTTTCATACTGTTCCAAAGCATTTACAACGACAGGGGTTCGTTCGCCAATTGCCGTTCATTTCGGGTCAAATCGTAAATGTCCCGTAAAAGTTGCCGGTCGCATTCCCTTTGTTCCACGTTGCGACGCTTGAACATTCTCTCTTGCGAGGAAATCACGACGTCGAGGGTCGCTTCCGTTACTTGGCCAAACGACCGGGCGTAATTCACGAAACTCGGAACGTTCGTCGTTACGAACCCGTAAACCATACTACAGGCCCCGATGATTTTTCCGGTGAAAATACTCGTGTTGATCGCGGTTTTGGAATAGTCGCCGATCACACAACCGAGAAACTGCATCCCGGACTTGATTTTTCGACCGGAAAATTCCGTCGTGACTTCGCCGTAGGTGTTCTTTAAGTCGCTATTGCACGTTCCGGCCCCGAGGTTGATCCAATTGCCGAGATAACTGTGTCCGAGAAAACCGTGATGCTGCTTGTTCGAGTACGCGCCGATTGTGGAAGCCTCCACTTCGCCGCCGATTTTTGCCGTTTCCATAACCGTCACATAATCCTTGATCGCCGCGTATTCAAGCACTTTCGTATTTTCACCGACGTAAACCGGACCGCGAATGAAACAGTACGGACCAATGTTGACGCCGTTTTCGAGCAGAATCGGCCCTTTTTTCGTGTCGAAAACGTGATAATTGCCGATGGTGGCTTCGCCGGAAACAAACACGCCGTCCTCGATTTCCCGAAAATTGCCGATTCGGAGCCGATCTTCCAGATTTTCGTTGAGCTTTTCCTTCTGAAACCGGACCAAATCGTGGGTGTACTCAATGAGCGGAATATTGGCTTCCACCGAATCAAGCTGCATGTCGCTGACCAAGCCCATGAGTTGTCCGGCTCCGACGACCTGGTTCGGCAATATGGTGTTGTTCTGCCCGGCAAGATAAACGCAGGCGATTTGGTGCCCTTTGTGGACGACGCCGCTTTGTTCTTGGTCGATCAATTTTTTGAGAACATCAAGGAGCTGGGCATGCGGAACGGCTCTTGCGTTGAGCAAGAGAATCGGCCCCTGACGCTGTCCATTTTCCGGCGTCCAGAACTCCGGGAAATCGATTGCAACGATTTCCCGCAAATGGGGGCGAACGACCGCTTCGATGGTGCCGCCGAGCCGCTTGACCAAATCGATAAGCCGATACGATCCGACATTCAGCAAAAACGCCGCTTTGCCGACAGTGATCGGGTAAATCTGCGAAACAAGCGAGTCTTCAAAAAGGATAATGTGCATGTTAATTACGAATTACGAATTACGAATTACGGAATTTTTTAAGTTTAGATTTTGGTTTTTGCTTAGACGGGGGAAAGGAATTTCAAAATCGTTATTATGGTAAAAACATGGGAAAATTTTAACGATTATAGCGTTTTTCCCCCTTTTAGCCGGTACCCCGCGTTCTACAACGTTTCAATCATTTCAAGAATCGGCGGCGACGATCCCGCTGTGGGGACGCGAACGACCGGGATATTAAGTTTATCACAAAGTGGTAAGGTTTGAAGGTCCAAATCGTAGGCGGTTTCCTTGTTTTCGAGCAGGAACCCCATCGGCACGATCAACAATGAGAGCGGATTGCCGGTTCGGTCCCGCTCTTCGGCAAGCTGCCGAACCCTTACGCAAATATCCGGTTCCAGCCAGGGATCGGACGGTTTGCCACCGCGACTTTGGAAAACAAGCTCCCAAGGCAGGTCTCGCAGTCCCGCCGGAAGCAACTCGGAAGCGGCTTTGTTCAATTGCGACACGTACTGCTCCGTTCCCTGATCGGACAGGGGGAGCGAGTGAGCGGTGAAGAGAATTCGTGTTCCCGCTTTTTCCAGCGAGTCGTCCAAATCCAGTGCGAGGAGGGCGGCGGCCTCGAGAATTCGGTCGGCGACGGCACGATAGTAGAGCGGATGGTTTCCGAAAGCGGGCAACAGGCGAATTTCGATCTTGTTTTGCGTGTTTTCAATGGCGTCGATGTATCGTTTCCGAATGAAATCGGATTCGAACGGGGAAGTGATGAACGCGGTTGCTCTTTGAATTCCCTGTCGGTGCATTTCGGCAAGCGTGTCGGTCAGCAAAGGATGCCAAAACAAATTTCCCCAGAAAATGGGGATACGAAGCGTGTTTCGTTGCCGGAGTTTTTCGATGAGATACCGACATTGCCGCGACAGCGGACTGTATTGCCCGGTTTTGAGAGCGAGTTCGTCATATTGAGCGGCAGCTTTTTCCGCAACGGCGGAAGAAACGCGGCGTCCGTGGAAAAGGCGATTTAAGAAGGGCAGAACGTCGTCCCGACATTCCGGGGAACCGTAAGAAACGAGAAGAAATGCGTCTGACATTAAAAAGGAGAGAGGAGAAATGAGTGAACGACCGATTGCAGAGTTTCTTTCGGTTTAATCCGGATAATTCCTGGGACGTGTTTTTCAGAGTGTAACCGTAATTTTAGGCAACATTCAAAAAGGGAGCAAGGTGGTTGTTCATCAAACAAGAGAACTGCATTGTTCAAAATGGATAGAAATTGAGGGCACCTCTGGGAACGCAGGCATCTTGCCTGCCTCTGGGTTCGCAGGCTTCCAGCCTGCCTCGCGCAGGCAAGATGCCTGCGTTCCCAGGGACTTTGCAGTTCTCTTGGTTCATCGAAAAAAACTTATTTTTTTCCCGAAAAAAATTTCGCTCTTGCTTTTCGACGCTCTTTTTCTTACAGTTCGCCTCTGTCTTAGCACCATGGGCCTGTCTGAAAACACTGGATTCATTCAAAACATGCAGAACAAACTCCCACAAACGAAGAAAAACGACCTGCCGCGTGAGCCTCGTTCATTGGAATCGTCCGGCGAACGCAAAACGGATTCTTCTCCCCGCTTTGATCCTTGTTTATCCCGTTCGTTTCAGGAGAAACCGGCACACACCGCCGGTTCCCTTAGCAATGCTCGTTCGAAAAAATGGTCGCCACACCTTTATTTCGGTTTTTTCCTTGCGGTCCTGTCCGCAATCGTAAATTTCGGCGGTTGTTGCACTCCCACGAGCAAGACACAGATTTTGGGACAAACCCGCACAAGCGAATGGGACACGCCGTCGGAAAACGTCAGGCAAAAACGTAATTTTCTTACGCCGGTCCTCACGTTTTTGAAGCGGGACACGGAAGAAGACCATATTCTCGTGGGAAAACCCGCTCCGTTTGCCAACCCGGACAAGCGAAGTGAATGGGAAATTCAGGAAACCCCGGAAAATCAATTGAAGCAACACACGGTTGCAATATCTCCATCTCCTCCGCCTCCCCCCATTTTGCAAGTTGCCCATTCTTCGCCGATTCCCACCACCAAGGAACCCAAAAAAGTTGCTTCACTGCCGACCGATTCGCAAGAAATCCTCGATCTCATTTCCGCTTTGAACGCTCACGAATCCGTTAATTCGGCGCGAGCGGAATCTTTTTTGGCGGAACTGAGAAAAATGGATCGTTCGCAAATTCCACCGGAATTTTACCAGTACGCGATTGATCGGGTTCGTTCCGAATTGATTGTCGTACCGCCGGAACCGGTGAACAAAGTCGTCGCTGTTCCTAAACAAGCGTCGCCAAACCTACAGCGAAAAAAAACACCGGGGCCGGACAGTGAAAAACTGACAAAAAGCGTTCCCAAAATCGAGATTACCGAGGCCAAAACGACGGAAGAAAGACCGGCAGCCCCGGCTCCGACCCCGACAACGCTTGCGGAAACTCGTGTCGTGGAAGCATCGTGCCTTGCTTCACACAATGATATTCCCGTCGGACGTTTTAACGAACCCGGCAACGAAACCGTTTCGATTCCGCGAGTCAATCCAACCGGCTACAGTTCCCAGGAAACGTTCCGTGATTTCGCAAACGATTCTCCGTGGATCGCGTCTCCTGCCCAAAAATACGGCTCTTCCCCTCTGCAAGACTGGGAGCAGGCAACGCTCTTCGCAATTGCCGCGTTAAAAAACAGGGTGATTCAAGCCCCCGACCCGGATACAGCGATCACGGATCAGCTTCGGCTCCAAATCCTTGAAACGACGCTCTACGGAAGAAATGTTCCCGGCGGAAATTCGCAGTATTGCTTCGCAGAGTACGATGAAACGATTCAAGGTTTTGTGAACAATGAACTTTTGGCCCTGACGACGCTTCTCGATGAAAACAATTCGCCGGAATTTGCGACGAGGCTCCAGACGGCGCAACCGCATTTTCAGGAAGCGCAACGGCAACTGACCAAGTCGTGTTCGCTCAAGATACGCAATATGCAGTTCATTCAAAACGACGATCCCCAGAGTCCGAAGCCGGGCGATTTTCGCGGTTTTGGGGTCTATACACCGATCAAGGCGGAATTCAGACCCAACGACTGGGCCTGGGTTTATCTGGAAATGGAAAACTTCGTAACCAACGGCAACGAAACGGTCGGATTCAACACGAAATTCAGTATCAGTTACGAAATTCTCGATGCGTCCGGAAACAGCGTTCTGAAAAAGAGTTTGCCGATGACCGAAGAGACGACCAAGAGTCCCCGTCGGGACATGGCACTCACGGTCCCGCTTGATTTACTGGACATTTTACCGGGCCATTATCGTGCTTTAATCCGTGTGATCGACCAAAATCACATCCGGCTTCCTATGGATACGCAACGGATCGATTTCATTGTCCGGGCGGAACCCAGGTAGTTTCGGATCAGAGGCGAAAAATTCCTTCAAATAGTTACGAAAAAACAAAAAAAGGGGGATTTTGCTCTTGCAAGGGACAAAAAAAACAACTACTATCCGCACAGCTTTTACGGAGACACGTGTTTCCACCGAAAACACGCCGTGAGAATCGTCGCACGGCCCCTCCTTGTCTGGCGGCGATAAAGTTTTTCGGGTGATTTCTCTGAAGCCCTGAGAATCGCTCTGCAAAGTTGTTTCGGCGGCGGGAACCGAGACAGCTTCCCTCCCTGGGAAGTTGCGAAACAAGTTTCATCATATTACAATCTGGGTCTGTTTGTGATGAAACAACGCCTTTACGGAGCTGAAAAGCCGGTGTCGGGACAGTCCAGGATTGTTCCCGAACACCGGATTTTTTATGGAGTGAAGCGTTACCAACTCAAAGTGTAAACGGATTGGTTATGAGACCGTCCCGGAGTCGAGACGAATATCGCCCGGTAAATTCAGGCCGGCTTCATCGATTTTCGTGAGCAGTATTTTGAGAATCGCACGGGCGTCCACTTTGTCCAAACGGGCTTTGTATCCGAGAATCAAACGGTGATTCAAAACGGCGGTTGCGACGCTTCGGACATCTTCAAACCCGACAGTGGGACGTCCGGCGATGAGCGCGGCGGCCCTGGCGGCCTCGGCAAGAGCGATTGCAGCCCGGGGAGACGCTCCCAACGTAACGTATTCCCGGATTTCGTGCGGGGCTTCCTCAGAATCCGGGTGCGTTGCTCCAACGACCCGTGCAATGTACGACGCGACCGCCGTGGGAAGGAAAACCTGTCCCAACGCCTGAAAAATCTCGTCGAGCGTCTGCCGATCCAGCTTGAGTTGCGTTTCCGGCGGCGTTCCGTGCCGTCGGGTCGTGATAATCTGCTGAAGCGTGTCGACCTTCGGCATTTCCACGTACAACTTGAACAAAAAGCGGTCCAATTGCGCTTCCGGGAGCGGATACGTTCCCTCCAATTCAATCGGGTTTTGCGAGGCGAGCACAAAAAACGGTTGCGGAAGCGGTCGGGTTTGTCCCAAAAGTGTGACACAGCGTTCCTGCATCGCTTCCAAAAGAGCGGACTGCGTTTTCGGAGACGCTCGGTTGATCTCGTCCGCAAGCAGGAAGTTCGTGAAAATCGGCCCGGCCTGAAACGACATTTCCCGACGGCCCGATTCGCTTTCCTGCAAAATATTGGTTCCGAGAATATCGCCGGGCATCAAGTCCGGCGTGAATTGAACCCGGTTGAAATCGAGCGAAAGCAGTTCGCCGAGAGTTTTAATGAGAACGGTTTTCCCGACGCCGGGAACCCCTTCCAAGAGAATATGCCCTTGCGACAAAATCCCGATGAGAACCATGCGATGTAGTTCGGGGCGTCCGAGCAAAATCCGGTCGAGTTCCGCGAGAACGTCCTTCAGTTTCACCGTGATCGGCTTGATCGTTTCCGGACTCAAAAGAGTGGACATATATGTCAAATGAAAAAGGAAGGGTGTGGTTGCGATTTCAGGAGGTTTTTCGTTTCAAAAACTGGGGAAACTCTACTATTCAACGCCAATCAGGTACCATTTTTCGCTAACCGAGAACCCAATCAGAGCCGCGCACGCAGTAAGCGGTAACCCCGGTGGTAACGTGAAAACCGCTTACTGCGTGCGCGGCTCTGATTGGGCGCGGCTCTGATTGGGTATGGTGCAAAATGTCAATTTATTGACGTTGTATGGCATAAAACGGACACTCCCGAAGGAACATTCTACAAAAATTCCTCCGCTCCCGCAAGACTGGAAACTTGTCGACGGTCTTGTTTTTGCCAGGGACGTCATGTCCCCGGTTTTTTTGTGTATACTTTCGGATTATGAGAATCATCAAAAAATCGCCGCACGGGACCGTTTTGGTTTTGATCCTGGTCGTTTCCGTCCTTTTGACGCTTGCCGTCTTTACGTTTTCGCAACTGATGCTGTCGGAACGCAAAGGGGCGTCTTACGGTATGCGCCAAAAGCAGACCCGAATGCTGGCGGAATCCGGCGTCGAATGGTTGCGGTTGTTCCTCTCGCAAGACCAATTGACGATTGAAGAACGAGGCGATCTTTACGATAATCCGAGTTTTTGCGGCGTTTGGGTGACGGACGGAAATCCGGACGGATTCAACGCCCGCTTCCGACCTGATCCGCGCGACGTCGGACGTTTTACCATTCTCGCTCCGCGGCTTTCCGACGATGGAAGTCTGATCGGGGAAGGGGTACGGTATGGTTTGGAAGACGAATCCGCAAAGGTCAATCTCCACTGGGTCATGCAGATCGACAAAGAGTATCCCGGAATGGGCCGTATCATTTTGACCCGGTTGCCCGGAATCGACGACATGCTTGCCGACACGCTTCTCGATTACATGGACGAGGACGACGACCCCCGTGAGTTCGGAGCGGAACGGGATTATTACGAATTGCTTGAACCGCCGTACACGCCGAAAAACGCCGTGCCCGACTCGATTGATGAACTGTTGCTTGTCGATGGAATCACGCCGCAACTCCTTTACGGAATTGATTGGAACCGTAACGGGATGCTGGACTTGGGGGAGCCGGACCCGATCACCCTGGAAGAGGCGTTCGGAGTAACCGACGAATCGCTGAACCTCGGTCTGGCGGCGTATTTGACGGTCGATTCCCGTGAA
The DNA here is from genome assembly GCA_964576215.1 of uncultured Planctomycetaceae bacterium. Taxonomy (GTDB): domain Bacteria; phylum Planctomycetota; class Planctomycetia; order Pirellulales; family Thermoguttaceae; genus JAVBSX01. The sequence continues at coordinate 1,594 of CAZNVM010000237.1, read as the reverse complement.
TCGATGTTGACGCCGGACGGTTTGTCGTTGAAAATCAACGTGAATTCCGAGGATTTGCAAACGCTTCACGGGCAATTGCTCGAAGTTTTTGAGGACGAACGCTGGGCCGATTACATCGTTGCTTACCGCCAATACGGTCCGCAAAATTCTCAAGCAGACGCGGCAACGTCGATAGAGATTGAGCAAAATCAAACGGAACAAGAGCGGAATTCCACTTCTGCAACAACGCAAGCCGGGAGCATCAGTTTTTCTCAGGAAGCGACGACGAAAATCAAAAGCCTGCTCGATTTCGTGGGCGGTTCAACGCAAATTCGGTACGAAGGCGGGACAGGTGCCCAAACGCTGCAATCGCCGTTTTCCCCGGAAATCGCTCAGATGCAAAGTTATTTGCCGATGTTGTACGATTATTTGACGCTTACCGCCGAACCGATGGTCGGACGGATCAATCTGAACCAGTCTCCCCGTGCGGTGTTGCAAATGCTTTCGACCCGGTTCGATGATTCCGAAGCGGCGATGGAAAGTGTTATGACCGCCATGGGGATTGATCCTTCAATGCTTGAGGCGGCATCAGCGACAAGTTCGGCAGCTTCCGCCATTTCGGCGGCGACCGGCGAAGGTTCGGAAGATTCAGATTCGTCAACGAATTCCGGCTCAACATTGCCACAGGCCGGCACCATTTTGGAAATGCTTGGCATCCCGGCGGAGGAAGTCGATCCGCTGATTGAAGGGATTCTGGAAATGCGTATTCCCGATCCGATCCAGGCGGCGGAGTATTCGATGGATATGCTTTACCCTTATTGGCCTTACACCCAGGGCATTACGGACAACCTGGAAACGATCAAGAAGATTGAACCGTATTTTTGCACCCGAGGTTCCGTTTACAAGGCCCAAATCGTCGGTCGCTTCGACGCCAAAAGCCCGGCGGTTCGCTTTGAGGTTTGGTACGATGCCACCCTTCGCCCGGCGAAAATCATCCGCATCCGCGAACTCACCGAACTCGGCCCTGGTTATCCGCCAGAAATGCTTGGAATTGACGAGGCGGAGTATTTGCGGTAATCTGGGATGTGACGAGTATGCCTGCCCTTAAAGTTTCCGGATTCGCTCAAGTTTGTCAAGCAACCCATTGATACGCGGGTCGTCATCTTTTTTCACTTGGTTTAAGACTTCCTGGAACAATGTTTTGTTTTTCGCCGTTGCAATAAATGTCACGGCGGCCAGGCGAACCTCCGGGTCGCCGTCGTGCAGCATCTCCAAAATCCAGGGGACCGGCTGAATCGAAGGCACCCGAACCAGGGCGTCAATCATCCCTTTGCGAATTTCGACCTCCGGGTGGTGCAGGCGATAAGCGAGTGCAATATGTTCATCCCGAAAATTGTCACGATCGCGGAGCCGCTTTTCCGCAATCGCCTGGACGGCCCGGTTTGGGTGTTGCAAAAGTCGGATCAATTCCGGTGTCGGCAGGTTGGGAATCTCGTCCAGCGGCGTTTGCCCTAGGTCGGTTTTCTCCACCATAACCACCGGGTAGCTTTCGAGGTCGTCCAACCCCGGCAGTCGTTCTTCCGGGAGCGCGGGCGTCCCGCCCGCACCTGAGAGC
>CAZNVM010000236.1:0-3611 GCA_964576215.1 uncultured Planctomycetaceae bacterium | reverse complement strand
GTGTCCGATTCCCATTGCTTATACGCCTCCGTTCCCTCACCATACAACACTTTGCCCACATCGCTTAAATGTTCCAAGCCATGAAACACATCCAAGTTCTCACGTACCTTGCCAAACACCGCAAGAATGATGTTCCATATCCACTCCGCTCCATCACCGAGAGCAGAAATGTCTTCCCTTGCACCCAACTGCAAACGATGACGCCAGTAATGGACGCTTTGTTGAAACAACTCTTTTCCTTCAATCGCCGCAAACGCAACGCGAGCACTTGGTCGCGGCAATTTCCGCGTGCCCCACTCTTGGGGCAAGGCACTTTGACCCTTTTCGCGTTTGGAAACGATGCCGACTTTGACATCCTTCCAACCCTCGGTCGTATTGACTTTGGCCGCGTCCATCGTGACCTCGACAAACGCACCGGGGGCCTCGATGAAGTCCTTCTGAACTTCGTCCGACTGTTTAATCCATTCTTCCATCTTTGGTGCTTCTTGTTTGCACAGTTCGCGGATCGTCATGTGGAAACTCGGTTTATTCGTTATATTCCGAAACAAATTCGCTGGTTTTCATAGAAGTTGGCGAGGAATGGCAGCCGGGAGTGCAACGGAGTGAAGCGACCGGACCGAATCGCGGGGAAATCCGGTCACTGCGCTCCGTTTCCGGCTGCCGTTACTATTGGTGAATTTGTTATCGATCTGTAGTGATAAGTGGATTTTCGCTTCTCCACTTGCTTTTTAAGGGCATTTCGTTTACATTTCAGGTTAAATTCACCAATCACCAATCACTGACCACTGACAAGATGAAATTCAAAGTTCTTATTGCCGACGACAATCCGACGAATGTGGAGTTAATGGAAGCGTTTCTCGCCGATTGCGATTACCAAATCGCCGTTGCCGTGGACGGTCAGGATACTCTCGACAAAACCAGGCAGTTTAAGCCGGATTTGATCCTGCTCGATATTATGATGCCGAAACTCAGCGGTTTCGAGGTGTGCGAAAAACTCAAAAGCGACCCGAAAACGAAGGACATTATGATCCTGATGGTGACGGCCCTCGCCGAACTGGGAGACATCGAACGAGCGGTCATGGCGGGCTGCGACGACTACTTAAGCAAGCCGGTCAGCAAACACGAATTGCTCAAACGGGTGGAAAACATGCTCAAACTTCGCTCCGTGTCCGATGAATTGGAACGATTACGGCGTTATATTGATCAGATGGAAACCGAAAGTTAGGCAATCCGACGTAAAAATGAGCAGTGAAAAAACCGCGATCAAAAGCTGGGTGGACCAGTGGAAAACGACCGGGCCAGCGTTGCGTGAGGTTTGGGTAAAGGAGCTACAGAGTCCCGATTACGGACGAAAAATCGAACAGTTGATTCCATTGCTCCGTTGGGCCTGTGCGAACGCTTTGCCGAAGCCGATTTCCGGTTTGGCGGAGCAGCAAAAAGACTTTCGAGCCTTTCACAACCGACAGCAGAAACCGATGATCGACCTGTTTCAAGCCGCAAAGGAGCTTACGTTATTTTTTCAAACCCGTCGCTGGGAATATGTTTTCATCGGCGGTCTGGCGGTGGTGCGCTGGGGACATCTGCGAACGACAACCGACATTGACGTCACGCTTTTGACCCGTTATACGGAGGAGGAAAAATTCGTTTCGGCCACTCTTGACCGGTTTCAAGCCAGGATTGACGACGCATTTGAGTTTGCGATGAAAAACCGTGTTCTTCTGGTCAAAGCAACAAACGGCATCGACATGGATATTTCTCTCGGCGGGCTTCCGTTCGAGGAAAGGATGGTCCAGCGGTCTTCGGAGTTCCTTTTTACTGAAGAAAGTTCCATTCGAACCTGTTCGGCGGAAGATTTGATTGTGCTGAAAGCGTTTGCCGGTCGGGACAAGGATTGGTCCGATATTGATTCCATTTTGGTTCGACAACAAGGCCGATTGGATTTTGGCAGTATTTTCGACGAATTGGCCCCCCTTTGTGAGATGCGAGAGGACGACTCGGCAATCCGGCGTTTGAAAGAGATGATCCCATAGAGTCGCCCTCTTGGGACGGAACTTCCGGCGACAATCAACAATGACCAACGATTTAATTTTGGCAAGAACACTTTCACCCTTTCCCCTTTATGTTCAACAATATTCTCGAAACAATCGGCAACACGCCGCTGGTCCGTATTAACCGAATGCTGCAAAAGCCTGGCGTGGAAATTTACGCGAAACTGGAAGGATTCAATCCGACCGGAAGCATCAAAGACCGTATCGCGCTAAAGATGATTCAGCAGGCCCAGGAAGACGGCAAGCTGACACTTGGCAAAACGATCATTGAAGCAACGTCCGGCAACACGGGAATCGCACTGGCGATGATCGGAACCGTGCTCGGTTACGAAGTCGAAATCGTGATGAGCGAGGCGGTTTCCATCGAACGCCAAAAAATGATTAAGGGATTCGGTGGAAAATTGACCCTGACCGACTCCAAGCTGGGAACCGACGGTGCGATCAGCAAGTGCCGCGAACTCGTGGCGACGTTTCCGGACAAATACTTCAACCCGGACCAATTTTCGAACGTTTACAACAAGCTGGCCCATTACCACGCGACGAGTTACGAAATATTGCGTCAAACGGCAGGCCGCGTTACGCATTTCGTTTCATCGCTTGGGACGTCCGGCACGCTGATGGGGGTCGCCACCGGATTGAAGGAACATGATTCCGGGATCAAGATTATCGAAGCCCATCCGGTCAAAGGACATTATATTCAGGGTCTCAAAAACATGGAGGAGGCAATCGTACCGGAGCTTTACGATCCTGGGTTGATTGACTACAGCGTCATGGTCGAATCGGAGCAGGCGTTTGCCATGTCGCGCCGGATCGTCCATGAGGAAGGCATCTTCGTCGGCATGAGTAGCGGTGCCGCCATGCTCGCCGCCTTGACCGTTGCCGAACAAATCGAAAAAGGTCTCATCGTCGTCCTCTTCCCCGACCGGGGCGAAAAGTATTTAAGCACGAATTTGTTTCAAGTTTAGGAAATCGGAGATACGCCATAATGAGCACGCCAAAAAATGAAATTTCGTCATTTTTCAAAGAATTCTATTGACAGCGACCATCGGGCTACGTAAAATCGGGATAGTCGATTTGTTCGTTTTTGATGGAGCAACCGGTCGACAGGGATGTCGATTTTTCGTTTTTTTCGAACCGCGAAGGAGTTACGTTACTTCCCTTTTCTCGATTCAATCAGAAGTAAATCATGAGCGACCAAGAGTCCTTTTTTGAACGCGCTGCCCAAATTCTTTTTGGCAAGAATAGCTCAAAAAAGCCGAAACCGATCGAGAAACGGACTCTTCAATTGGAACCCCTGGAATCGCGAGAAATGCTTGCCATCGGCATCAGTGCGATTCAGGATGCGTGGACATCCGATCCGGTCGGCTTTTTCCGTGTGACCCGCGATGACGCCACAACGGCTCAAACCATCGTCTATGGAATTGATTCACAGAATTCGGCACAGAACGTTGGTCTTTATCCCGGTTGGGCAACCATTGGTGACGATTTCGACGTACCAACGGGCTTTGCGGACGCATCGAGCGACATCGGTGATCTGTATTTCGACCCAGGTATATTCTTTAT
>CAZNVM010000235.1:0-8155 GCA_964576215.1 uncultured Planctomycetaceae bacterium | reverse complement strand
TGATAGTCAAGGCCGACAAAAAGGGGTAAATTAAACATTTCCGGGACTCCTGGGTTGAAGGTGAGATTGTGAAAAAAATTCTGCTAATCACAGTTTAACTCACATTTGACAAGGAGTCACCGGTTTTCATACAAACTTGTCGACGGACTGAGCCCCGTCGCACTTGTCGAAAGTCGGGGAATCTGCTAGAATCAGAAACTCGTCAAACAAGTAAACGCTGTAAAAATAGGCAGTTCCGGTGCTTTTCGCAGAGTTCGATTCCTCTCGCCGTATTTCGTTTTTTCGTACATGTCAATCCTGGAATTTCCGAAACGTTTCGTTTTTCGATTTTGCTTTCCCTGCAATTACTTACCTCCGCAGCGCAACAGCGAAATCCGTTCTGTTTTGGACGAATCGTTCCGTATCCCGCGTTTCGACGGCTGGGAGGGGGACCGAAACGCCGATGATTCTGCGATGCCGATTGATTTTCGAATCGGTTGGAACGAAAAGGCGTTGTTTCTTTCCGTCAGGGTTTCCGGAAAAAAACGACCCCCTTGGTGCCGCTTGACGCATTCGGATGAGAGCGAAGGAGTCCAAATTTGCCTGGATACCCGCGATGTGAGAAATGTCCATCGTGCAACAAGGTATTGCCATCGTTTCGCTTTTCTCCCCTTGGGACGCGGACCGGATGGCAAGGAACCGGCGGTCCTTTGGTTCCCGGTCCACCGGGCAAAAGGGCATCCCAACACGGTCGCAACTGAACGAATCGCAATTCAGAGTGAAATCTTCCAGGACGGTTATCGTATCGACGCGAAAATCCCGGGAGATGTGTTGACGGGCTACGATCCCGGCGAACATTCCCGACTTGGGTTCCACTATTATCTCGTCGATAAGGAAAACGGCAATCAACCGTTCCTGGTGGGGCCGCCGTTTCCGCACGATCAGGACCCCAGCATGTGGGGAACGCTTGAATGTTGTCGAAATCAATGACTCTCTTGATTTTACCACTCATTCGTCTACAATCCGGTGTTTTGGATTTCTCATTTCTCATTTCTTACTTTTCATTTGAACCATGCCTTTGTGGAAAATCGCTTGGCGGAGTATTCAGCACCGTTCGCTCGCTTCCAGTTTGACCGCTTTCTCCATGTCGCTTGGGGTGGCGTTGATCGTAACCGTGATCGTCATTTACGGCGTACTGGACCAATCGTTTCGCCGTAGTGCCCAAGGGTACGACTTGATCGTTGGCCCGAAAGGGAGTTCGCTTGAATTGGTCATCAGCACCGTTTTTTACCAGCGAGAACCGATTGGCAAGATTCCCTACGAATATCTCACGGAGCTGCGGTCCGGGCGGTATCGGTCCGTCGTGGAAGCGGCGATTCCCGTTGCCTTGGGGGAGCATTATCGTGGTCTGCCGGTCGTTGCGACAAGCAGCGAGTTTTTCACCCGCTTGGAATACCTCGACGGGCGAAAATACCAATTTCAAAGCGGCAAAAATTTCTCCGACGGCAATTACTTCGACGCCGTGATCGGTTATTCCGCTGCAAGAAAAACCGGCCTGAAAGTCGGCGATAAGTTCAAAACCATGCACGGGAAAGACATCTCTGACGAACACCAAACGGAATACACCGTCGTCGGGGTGCTCAAGCCGACCGGGACACCGAACGACGGCGCGATTTTTATCAACGTCGAAGGGTTCTTCGATATGCACGCCGGACAAGAGAACGTTCTGGATGCAAGTTTGACGCTGAAAACACAGAAAACCGAAGTCAAAGCGGACGATCAGGACCATGTCCACGATGAAAACTGCGACCATGACCATGCGGAGGAAGAGCAGGCGGACGATCATGTCCACGACGAGAGTTGCGGCCACGACCATGCCAAGTCGCTTTCGGCGATCCTTGTCCTGACGAAAGAGGAAAAAACTACAGCAACGGCAAGGGAAGGGTTATTTGGAGATATACAAGAAATTGACGGGGGAAAATCGGTGACCAGACAGATCATGACCACCGGTGTTATGGCCTTGCCCGGTCGGATTGAGAACGACCTGAACGCCCAGGCCGTACGTCCGACGGAAGTGATCGCGTTTTTGTTCGAGAAAATCATCGGGAACGTCCAGTTGGTTCTCCTGATTCTCGCCGCTTTGGTCGTCGTCGTCGCCGGGATCGGTATGATGGTCAGCATTTACAATTCGATGAACGAGCGACGCCAGGAAATCGCGATCATGCGGGCACTGGGAGCAAGACGAACGACGGTCATGGCGATCATCCTGCTCGAATCGATTTTGCTATCCCTCGGCGGCGGAGCGTTCGGCGTGTTTTTGGGACATTCCCTGATTCTCGTGCTCGGTCCCTGGATTTCCGGCGCAACGGGAATCATCGTCTCCGCATGGCATTTCCAATGGGCGGAGCTTATTTTGATTCCCGGACTCATCGCATTGGCGTCCGTCGTCGGCTACCTTCCCGCCGTTATTGCGTACCGGACGGATGTGGCACAGTCGTTACATGGATAAATCTCAAACCGTAAACGGATTGGTTATGAAACTGGAAAAAGTGTTGAAGTTTAAGGGCATCGGGAATCGGGAATCGGAGGACGTTTTTCACTTATCGTCTATGCCCGATGCCCGATGCCCGATGCCCTCTATTGTTTTGAGTTCCCATTTGTTTACGGTTTGAGAAATGAGAGAATGAACTCGATCATCAATATCTTTCACCTGCTACGAACCAATTTTCTGGGGCAATCTCCGGCGTGGTACAAGATCACCATTGTTGCCTTCTTGATGGTCAATCCGCTGTTGTACTACTACGTAAGCCCCTTTGTCGCCGGTTGGGTCGTGTTGGTGGAGTTCATTTTCACCCTGGCCTGTGCTCTGAAGTGTTATCCGCTTCAGCCGGGCGGCTTGATCGCCATTGAGGCACTTCTTATCGGGCTGACCAATTCTCACACGGTTTACCGGGAAGTTCTGGTAAACATCCCCACTTTGCTGTTGCTGATCTTCATGGTGGCGGCCATTTATTTTATCAAGGACGTGCTTTTCATCGCCATGACAAAGCTGTTTCTTGCGATCCGAAAGAAATACCTCCTGGCTTTGGTGTTCTGTTTCATCTGTGCGTCGCTGTCCGCCTTTTTGGATGCGCTGACGCTGGTGGCGATTGCGATTGCCGTCTGTTTTAATTTTTACGCCATCTATCACCGGGTGGAAAGTCACAGCGGCAACGAAGAAGAGCTTGAAGAGTTTCGCGGTTTTCTGCGAAATTTAATCATGCACGGAACGGTGGGAACGATTGTCGGCGGAGCCATGACGCTGGTGGGGGAACCGCAAAATATCATGATCGGCACCAAGATGGGCTGGCATTTCATGGAGTTCATCGCCCATTGTTCGGTGATTTCGTTTCCCGCCGCAACAGCCGGATTCCTGGTCTGTTTCTTGCTGGAATTTTTCAAATGTCCCGGTTTCCACTACCAAATGCCGGAAAGAGCGAGGGAGTTGATCCTGAAAGATTACAAGAAAAAGATTCGTGAAATGACGGCACGGAATTTTTATGTTTACGTCATTCAAATCTTCGCATTCGTGTTGCTGGTTCTTGCCCTTGCCTTTCACGTGGCCGAGGTCGGTCTGATCGGCGTCGGGCTGATCGTCATCGTTACCGCCTTCACCGGCCTTACCAGGGAGCATGACTTGGGGGTGGCTTTTACGAACGCAATGCCTTTTGCCGTGCTGATCGTGGTGTTTTTCGCCATTCTCGGGGTGGTGCACGAGCAACACCTGGTTACCCCGCTTGCGGAATGGGTGTTTACGTTTAGCGGGAAATCGCAGCTTCTCGCCCTTTATTTCACGAACGGAACGCTCTCTTTCGTCAGCGATAACGTGTTTATCGCCACGATATTTATCAACGAAGTGGAAACCGTTTACGCCAACGGGATTATCGCCCAAATGATTGACAAAATTGATGCCGCTTCCGCAAGTGGTACGCTGATTCAATTTATCAATGATGCCAAAATGGCTTACGATAACGAGATGGTTACCCAATTTATTCATCATGTCGAATCCGCTTACACCAACGGGACGATGACCGGGTTTATGAACGAAATGAGAGTCGAGTACGCCGATAAAATTATCATTTCGAGGGACGAGTATGAAAAACTCGCCGTCGTCGTCAACATGGGAACCAATATTCCCGCGATGGCCACTCCCAACGGACATGCGGCTCTTCTTTTTCTTTTAACGTCGTCCCTTGCCCCGATTTTGAAACTGTCCTATTTTCGAATGTTTAAACTCGCCCTGCCTTATACGATTGTTATGACCCTCACGGGAGCGGCGGCGATCTATTTTTTCCTTTAGGAGGAGTATTTATGGAATCCTGCGATACGCTGATTACCTTTATTGTAAGCCACGGCGATGCCTACGATGTCATGACGGTCGCAAGAGAGGTGGGCGCAAAGGGCGGAACGATCCTGAACGCCTACGGCACGCTCCGGGGAGACGACGTCGAGTTTTTTGGAATGACTTTAGGATCGGAAAAGGAAATGCTCATTATTGTGGCCGAAAAAGAACTGGCCGAAAACATTCTCAACGCGGTGAAGGAATTACCGGTGTTCAAAAAAACCGGAGGCGGAATTATCTACACCACAGAGGTCAAGAGGTTTATTCCGTAGTCCAAGCAAATCCCCAGGCCGCTTAGAGTAAGTCTTTAACTGGATTTAAAGTCCGAAAAGGGCGGAAATTGGTCTTGCGGAAATGGTTGCATCACCCTGTAACACGCTTGGTTGGTATGGTTTACGGCGACAGAAGACAATTTTTCAGCGACCTTCAGAATCACCCCAACTCGTCGGCCCGCTCGGCAGCGGCGCAGACGGCGGCGATCAGTGCGGAGCGTAAACCGGCCTCTTCGAGTGCGACCAGACCGGCAATCGTAGTGCCGCCGGGAGACGCGACACGGTCCCTGAGAACTCCGGGATGCTCGCCGGTTTGGAGTACCATCTCCGCCGCTCCCTTGAGCGTTTGAGCAGCAAGCCGCGTTGCGGTGTCACGGGGCAAGCCGAGTTTGACCCCGGCGTCGCTCATCGCTTCGATCATCACGTAACCAAACGCCGGACCGCTGCCGGAGAGGCCGGTAACCGCATTCATCAAACGCTCCGGCACTTCAACAGCGATACCAACGGTTTCCAAAAGCGTTTGGACCATCTGAATTTTTACATCGCAAACATAGTCCGATGCGCAAAGACCACTCGCACCAGAACCGATCAGACACGGTGTATTGGGCATCACGCGAACAACCAGTGCCTGCTCGCCGAGTTTTCCCGTCAGTTCCTTCATCGTAACACCGGCGGCAATGGAAACGAACAGCTTTGACGTTTTTTCCAATTCTTTCAGAGAACCAAGAACGGTATGGATATGTTGCGGCTTGACGGCAAGAAAAATTATGTCCGATTTTTGGACAAGCTCCTCAAGCGTACCACAAGCCGTACCGCCGACGTTTTGCGAAAATTTCTTCAACGCTTCCGTGGAAACATCGTAAGCATAAACGTTACTTGATTTTACAACTCCGGCCCGAACAAACCCGGCACCGAGAGCCGACGCCATTTGTCCGGCACCGAGGAATCCGATTGATTTTTCCAAAATTTTATTCATTGGGATTACTTTCTCACAGTCACACGTGATTCCTGCGTGAGCATATCGTACACTTCGGCGACGTCGCGGTTGTCCAGAGAGAAACCTTCCACAGGGGCGTTGTCGGTGCCAAGACAGGAAGGGGTGTTCGTTCCATGAATCCCGATTTCCTGGTCCAAGCCGATCCAATGAGTGCCGAGCGGATTACGCGGATCGCCGAAACTGATTTCGCCGGTTTCCCCAATGTAACGTGGCTCCGGAAATTTGCTTTCGATTTGATAAACCCCTTCGTTAATGATTTCGGGACTGCCGATTCCGATTCGAAAACGGCAGGCATACAAGCCGCGAGCCGTGATGACCATTTCTTTCCGGTCAAGAAAAACGGTGGCGTCGAACGGGCCTTTGGGAATTTTGACGTCTTCTTTTCCCGGAGTCAGTTGACCGGGATGCTGCAAACGATTGATTTTCAAGATCAATTCCGGAGAAATACCGTTTTCGGCGGCCAAGTTTTGAAGCGTGTCCGTCGGCCTGATCGTTCGCCTCCATTCGTAAGGATCAAAGGATCGGGACGAAAAAAACGCAGCCCAACCGCACTTGTCGGCAATCGGTAACACGAGTTCCCGCTCGGCAAAGCTCAAATCGGACATGTAAAGCTCCGTAATCATTTGATGTCCCCTACGATACTCTGCGGTTTCGTCGTTGAGAACACTTTTGATTTGAGTGATTCTTTGCGTTACTTCCGGTCGGATCGTATTTTGCGAGATCGGGTTTCGTGCCGGGGAAACAGGAGATTCCAACGGATTCATCCCGGTCGGCATCGCAGGCGGATCCATCGGTTGAGCGATCTGTAATGGGGCCGTATCAGATGTTGTTTTTCGCTGCGATGATCGGGCAAGTCCCGGCGATTGGTTCGCTGTATTTGCCTCAACAACCGGAGCGGGTGCAAAATCGTTCGGCATCGAATCGAAATTCGAAATGTTTGAAAAATCGGCGACATCTGTAGCAGGAAAATCTTGCGGCGGATTCGAAAACGAAAAATCCCCGGACGGTGCCGAGTAATTTGTTGTTGCTCCGCTTGCGAGGGTCATCATTGCCCCTTCCGTCACGGTGGGAAGCGGACGTACACCCCCTTCAGACGTCGGTGCCCGTTGGTTATACGAAGGGGTCAAATCGGTCTGCCTGAAGCCTTCCAGCGGGACCTCCGTCCGGTTGGGGAAGACGGTCGTTGTGGAATCGACCGGAGTAAACGCGGCGGAACTGTCAAGCGTTTCATCCGTAGGTAACGGAAAGGCCGGTATCGTTTCGGGAAAATGTAATGAATCCTCGGAAATCTTGGGGATCAGCGTCGTTTCCGTTGCTTCCGCTGGGATTGTTGCCGGTACGTCGAAAAGCGGGGCATCGTCAAACGTCGGAATTTCCGGTAAAGGCAATTCGGGTATTCCAGGAACGTTTTGCGGAGTTTGAGAGGAATTTTCGTTCCATACAGGAGCTTCGTCGTGATCGGAGGGAATTTGCAGGTCCAGGCCATCCTCGTTTGGTTGTCCATATTTGGGGGCCGGAGCAGAACCTTCTCCAAAAAGGGAAGGAAGAGCGGCCGGTTTTCCGGAAGCCGTTTGTCCCGAAGAAGGCAACGAGGGGAGGTTACCGAGGGTATTGAAAAGGGCGGACTTACCACCGGTCCCTTCGCCGTCATTCAGGAAAAGCCCTTCTTCCGCCAATTCCGCCATAAAATCGTCCGTGACGCTGTCATCGACCGGTTTCTTGGGACAGACCAGAGAATACGCCCCGAACAGAGCCAGTGCAACAATGAGAATACCGAACGCTTGTTTGATCGACTTCACGACTGTCCTCCTTGACAGACCAACAAAAATACTGAAACAATAAGGTTTTGAAGAAAAATCGGCGGCTTCTTCAGAGAAACTCCACCCCTTCCAATTCCCGATGATACCCGTTTTACAATTTTGAGTCCAGAGCAATTTGGAAAAAAATTGGAAAAATCGGTACTCAAAGTGTAAACGGATTGGTTATGAAATCGGGCATCGGGCATCGGGAAAAGGTATTCTGCCGTCTGCCGTCTGCTGTCTCACTCCACGGCAGGGAGCTAACAAGTTCGCCAATAACAATGGCAGCCGGGAACGGAGCGCAGCGCAGTGACCGGATTTCCCCGCGATTCGGTCCGGTCGCTTCACTCCGTTGCGCTCCCGGCTGCCATTCCTCGCCTACTTGTTAGCGGCCTGTGTTCGCACCCCGTTTCGTCGTTATCCCCTGTTGAATTTTCCGTCTATTTTTACTACAATCCGCTCCATGCGAGGGCGCTGCTCCTAAATATTGGTTCCATTCCCGGTAATATCATGGCTCGCAATGTGATATTGAAAGCGCAGTCCGGTGCTTACGAAACGGAAGAGGAAATGGAAGCGGCAATTGTCATGCTACGCCGTTAAGTAACTTGGCAGTCTGACTTGACTGTCAAGCGAAGTAACCCATTGTTGTAAAAGGATTTGCGTGATTTTTAATTGCCAAGTGTTTTGCGTTTGTTTTTTTACCAGATTGCTGAAAAACCTTGCATTT
>CAZNVM010000234.1:0-10178 GCA_964576215.1 uncultured Planctomycetaceae bacterium | reverse complement strand
CGCCCTTATTTCCATACCGATTGGAAAATAAGGGCGCAGTATCGTGGATTACCCTTGGCTACTAAGGGCGCGCTATTGCAAGTCCTCTCGAAAATTCCTCCGAATTGTAACTGGTATTTTAATTCTTGACAGTTCCTTACTGCGTGCGCGGCTCTGATTGGCGCGGCTCTGATTGGCGCGGCCGAGCTTGTTTTGTTGGGAAAATATGGTAAAAACAAGCCAACCTCGAGAATTTCTCATTTCCCATTGGCCCGGTGTTTTATCAAATCAAAGAACAAGCGACCCTTCGCGAACTATTTTTGACGGCGATCCCCTCGGAGAATTTCGTTTGCCAAAACGAATACCAGGGACATGGAGGGTACGTCCCGGATTATGAGGCTCAAACCCGTTCCCTGCTGGAACAAATTCGGTCCGTTTCGGGCAAAGAAGGTTTCGAAGGACACGGCGTCATGCTGACGGTGTTTTTGGACGATTCCGGTCAAAAACAGCTTGTCCGCAAAATTCTCGCCGATTTTTACGGTCCGAACCAACCGGCGACGACATACGTTCGCCAAAAACCGTGTGAAGATCGGGCAATTGCGATTGAACTTTACGCCGTCACGCCCCGCCAGGCAAACGATCCGGCGTTTTCCATCACCCGTCGAGCCGACAAGATTACACAGCTTCAGCACGACGGTTTTCAATGGTTGTACCTCGGCGATATTCTCCCGGACGGAACGCCTATCGGGGCTTACGACCGCTCCAGGAGCGTGTTTGACATGCTGAAAGCCCAGTTGGAAGGGGCCGGATTCCGGACGGAACAACTGGTACGCACCTGGTTGTATCAGGGGCATTTGCTACTTCCGGAGGGGAAGACGCAGCGGTACAAGGAACTCAACCGGGCAAGGACCGATTTTTTCGCCGACCGAAATTTTCTCCCGGAAACGCTTCCCAAAAACTATCAAGGTCCGACCGTTTATCCGGCAAGCACCGGGATCGGAACCGACGACGTTGACTTGGTCGGCGGAGCGATTGCGTTTGCAACGCGCCGAAGCGACGTGATTACGGTCCCTCTGGAAAACCCGAACCAGACCTCCGCGTTTGATTACAGTGCCGCTTACAGTCTGCAAAGCCCGAAATTCGCCAGGGCAATGGGGATGTTGTTGGGGAACTCTTTGAAAATTCTCGTTTCAGGAACGGCAGGCATTACCAATTCGGAAAGCCGTTTTGGGAGTGATCCCGTCGGCCAAACGGAATTGACGCTGGACAACATCGTAGCGTTAATTTCCGGCGAAAACCTGCGAAAACACGGAATCGACGGTTTTTCGCCCCGGCTGGACGATCTTGCGACAGCAAGGGTTTACGTCAAGCGGCCCGACGACTACGACGTGGTCCGGCGCATCTGCGAAAAACGCTTTCCCAACACGCCGGTACTGTACACGATTGCAGACATTTGCCGTCCCGAACTGCTCGTCGAAATCGAAGGAATCGTTACGATGGGGTAATCGTACGGTTGCAACTCGTTTAGCCGGAGTTGGAATTCTGTTGCAATTCTTCCGGCGTTTCCTTTCGGGAAAGGATCGGGCCGTCGATTGCGTCGAAAATCACGAGCAGATTCATCAAACCGGCAACGAGGGTGAAGAGGGTCCCCAGTTCGAATCTTCCGCCGAGTTTCAGGATGATTTCGTCCAAAGTCGGTTGTCCCTGTCCTTGTCGGCTTTTGGGAAGAGCCGGAGGGGACATTGCCCCGTTCCAAAACGGCTTGTCCAGGTACGACTGGGCAATCGCCGGAATCGCAGCCGCCCCGACGCACAACTGCGGCACGAAGAACCACCGTTTGTCCCCTTCCCGCCAGGAACAATAAACGTTCCTTGCGAAACCGATTTCCCGGGAAGAGCCGAGATACATTCCGAAAAGAAAGGTCGGAATAATGCAAACGGCAAACAGCACGGCCTTAAAAAGGCGGCCCTGGTAGTAATGTCCCAAACCGGGCACCAGCCAAGCGAGTCCTCCGGCGACCCACGGATTTTTCAAGTGGATGATTAACGTTTCGTTCTCTTGCGGTGTTTCGTTCACGAAAGCAATGGATTGTGAAAAAGTGAAAGTGAAAACAGTCAGTCCGCTGATTCTAACAAAAAAGAAACGTGAAGCGAGGGGAGTATCGCTCCGCAAGAGAACTGCAAAGTCTCTGGGAACGCAGGCATCTTGCCTGCGCGAGGCAGGCTGGAAGCCTGCGTTCCCAGGGGGCCTTAATTTCGATCTATTTTAAACAATGCAGTTCTCTTGTATCGCCCCGCCGCCGAGGTCGAGGTCGTCGGCAAGTTCTCGATGAACAGAGCCGCAATCGTGTGATTGCGTTGGTTTTCGCGCAATCTCACGATTGCGGCTCTGACAGATAAACTTGTCGCTTGTCGGCTTGTCGACGGACTGATTTCTCCCCCCTTCACAATAGATGTAGTATCACCGATAATGATATACGTTGCAATCGATAAGATTTTACTGATAATATTTTCTCCAATTCACCTTTTTCCCTTAAATTTCATGGTTAGCACAGCAGCCCCTCAAGTTCCGTCGCCTACAACGTTATCACCTACAGAAAGCGCGGTTTTGGAAGTTTTGTCCCGCTATGAAGGAGCCGGACGCGATTCCCTGATCCCGATTTTACAGGAAATCCAAGATAAAGTCGGCTTTCTTTCCCGTGAAGCGGTCGTTACCGTTGGAAAGAATCTGAACCTTCCCGCCAGTAAAATTTTCGGCGTCGCCACGTTTTACAACCAGTTTCGGTTCACCCCGCAAGGGAAATACCACATCCAGGTTTGCCGCGGTACGGCGTGCCACGTCAAAGGTTCGCTCGCCGTTTTGGAAGCCCTCAAACGGGAACTCAAAGTGGAAGCGGGCGAAACCACCCGGGACGGCCTGTTCAGCCTGGAAGTTGTCGCTTGCATCGGTGCCTGCGGCCTGGCCCCGGTCATCAACATCGACGGCAATTTCCACGCTGACCTCAGCTCGCAAAAAATCCCAGCACTCGTCAACTCCTACCGAAAACAAGCGGCAAAGGAAAATTAAAAAAAGGTATGATACCATTCATAGGAAGATAACCGAAGTAAAACTCGGAAACAAAACCTTATTTCCACCCTATTTTTCCGAACAAAACAACCTCAGTAGCAACAAAGCCCCGCAAACATTAACCTAATTTACCTTATTCTTTTGCGGGATAAAAAATGAGGTGAAAAATAAGGTTGCCTTCCCGCCCTTTTCAAGGAAAGTATGACACCACAAGAAGAGAAGGAGTAAACCATGCCCGTTTTGCAAATCGACAATCCATTGATTGATAACGATCTCGTCCGATATGACCGTTTGAACCTGAAAAAACCCGGTCGGATTACATTGAACCCTCTCGTTATGGGGGGCAGACCGTGTATTCGTGGAATGCGAATCACGGTGGGAAATATCGTTGGACTTCTCGCGGCGGGACATTCCCATGCGGCGATTTTAGAGGAATTTCCCGAATTGGAAGAAGAAGATATTCGTGCGTCGTTGGAATACGCTTCGTGGAGTGTCGAAGAGATTGAATTACCCCTCTCCTTGACGATGGCGGAAGTATGTTGAAATTGCTTGTTGACATGAACCTGTCGAGCAAGCTGGCGGACCGCTTGCGTGAGGCGGGATATGATTGCCGGCATTGGAAGGAAACAGGCGATCCGAAAGCACCGGATACGGAGTTGTTCAATTGGGCAAAACGTAATGGTGCTATTGTAGTTACACGAGACATTGGGTTTGGCGACATTTTGGCCGCATCGAACTTCGACGCTCCCAGCGTTTTGCTCGTTCGGTGCAACGATTCCTTTTCGGCGTTGGTATTTCCGATTATCCTTCAAGCCTTGCGACAGGCCGAGGAGCAGTTGCGTCAAGGAGCTATGGTGGTCGTTACGGAAAACCGCCTGCGAATACGTATGCTTCCGTTGAAACCGGATGGTACGAAAACTGCTAAGGCAAGCGGAGACAATAACGCCCCTATTTAGTGAAAAAATTATTTTTAATCACCACAGAGAACACCGAGACAATGACACCACAAAGAGAGAAGGAGTAGAAAATGCCAATTTTACAATACGAAACGCGGGTCGCCGCAGACGGCTATATTGTGCTTCCGCCGGAGTACCGAGGGCGGCATGTTGCAGTTCGAGTCGAGGATATTGAAGATAACGACGATTGGCCGACACCAACTGATGAGCAACTTGATAAAATGTACACGTTGCGGCGCGGTGTTCCCAAGACACCGGAACAGGATTTCCTCGAGTTTGCTGGGTGCCCCAAGGATATGCCAGGCAAGGAATTGATTTCGAAAAAGCAAATTCGGTCTGCCCGTTTGGAAGAAAGATACGGTGATCAAACGGAGGAGCAACGAAAAGAGGCTGGCCGAAAGTTTTTTGAGACATGGAACGGATTACTTGAGGGAATACCGGATATGACCGCCAAGGAAATACGGGCCGAACGGCTTGAAAAGAGGTACGGACAATGATTTTTTTCATTCTTCTCGATACGAACGTGATTCTGGACTTCGCCATGAAGCGTGGTGAGCATTACGCGCCAGCGATGAAAATCATGAAGAAAATCGCGGAAGGCCATTTGATTGCGGATCGTTTTCACGAAATTAAGTCAAAAACAAGTCATCGTGGAAGAATCCCCAAATGCCAAACCGAAATGCGAATCACGGCTCGACGAAATTTGCGGCGGCTGGGCGGATGACGAGCGGTCCACAGAGGAGATTATCCGCGAGATTTACGATAGCCGTACGATCGGGCAAGAAAGGGAATCCTTATGAAAAGTTTCCTTCTTGATTCTGATACGTGCGTATCATTGATCCGTGGTAACGAATGCCATCAGGAAAAAACTTGTGATGATTGGCTCTGGACATTGTTTCATTTCGGAGATCACGGTTGCTGAACTCCGATTTGGAGCTGAACGAAGTAACCAGCGAGAAAAAGAACATCGTATCGTTGATTTGGTTTGTGAAGAATTCACGATATTGGATATTTCAAAAACCATCCGAGTTTTCGCCGCTGAAAAAGCGAGATTGTGGAATATCGGACGAAAAATTCCCGATTTCGACCTGTTAATCGGCGTGACGGCGATTGTTCATAACCTGACTTTGGTGACAAACAACACAAAACATTTCGAACGACTCCAATCGTTGACAGTCGAAAACTGGATTCAATAACAAACTTTTAACCGGTTCACCTGCGAACCTGAAATTTGTACAATTCACCTTAAACACTTTTTAACCTTAAACCTTTATCATCATGTCAAACGTCAAGCAACTCGACAAGGAATTTCTCAATTGGATCATCAGCGGAACCGAAGGGGCCGCCAAGACCCGGTGGACTGAAACGCTCGTAACTCTGCGGCGGCAAAAGGTCGATAAGCCGGTGATCTACATCGGCACCGGCACCTGCGGCCTGGGAGCGGGAGCGGCTTTTACGCTGACCGCCGTCAAGGATTATTTGGCCCAAAAATCAATCGACGCCGAAATCGTCGAAGTCGGCTGCATCGGCCTGTGTGCCCTTGAACCGCTCGTCGATATTCAACTGCCCGGAAAGTGCCGGATCATGTTTCAAACCGTTACCGATAAAAAAGTCACCCCGATTCTTGACGGTGTCTTTGCCGGTAATCCGCCGAAGGAACTGGTCCTCGGACAATTCCGGCAGGAAGGACTCCAGCCCTGGTCCGGTGTTACTTTTCAGGACGAGCATCCGTTTTTCGGTCCGCAGACCCGCTGGGTGCTTCAAAACTGTGGCGTCATCAATCCCGCTTCGCTTGAGGAATACCTTGCCACAGGCGGCTATTGCGGTCTGAAAAAAGCGTTGTCGATGCAAGCTCTCGACGTCTGCAAGGAAGTCGAGCAGAGCGGTTTGCGTGGTCGCGGCGGCGGCGGTTTTCCGACCGGCATGAAATGGAAATTCGCCCACAATCAGGCCGATCCGCAAAAATACCTCGTTTGCAACGCCGACGAAGGGGACCCCGGTGCGTTCATGGATCGGGCCGTCATCGAAGGGGACCCGCATCGGTTGCTTGAAGGAATGGCGATTGCCGCTTACGCCATTGGGGCGAACAAAGCGTACATTTATATCCGGGCGGAATATCCGCTGGCGATTGCCCGGTTGAAAGAAGCGATTGCCCAGGCGGAAGCGAACAAACTGCTTGGCAACAACATTTTGGGAATGGATTTCTCGCTTAAAATGATTATCAAGATGGGAGCAGGAGCCTTCGTCTGCGGCGAGGAAACGGCCTTGATTCACAGCATCGAAGGGAAACGCGGTATGCCCCGACCCAGGCCGCCGTTCCCGGCAATCAGCGGTCTTTTCGGGCACCCGACGATTATCAACAACGTGGAAACGCTTGCCAACGTACCGGGACTGCTTGCCAAAGGAGCAAGTTGGTTCACCACTGTCGGAACCGAAGGGAGCAAAGGAACGAAGGTGTTCGCGTTGTCCGGCAAAGTTGCCCGGACCGGATTGGTCGAAGTCGCTATGGGAACGACGCTTCGTGAAGTCGTGTTCTCCATCGGTGGTGGCATTGCAAAAGGAAAAGCGTACAAAGCGGTCCAGATCGGCGGCCCTTCCGGCGGCTGTATCCCGGAATCGCACCTTGATATTCAAATCGATTACGAGTCGCTCAAGCAGGTTGGTGCCATGATGGGGTCCGGCGGCCTGGTCGTGATGGACGAGGATAACTGCATGGTCGATGTCGCCAAGTTTTTCATGGATTTTATCCAAAGGGAAAGCTGCGGCAAATGTATCCCGTGCCGCGAAGGAACACGGCGGATGCTCGAAACGCTGAAACGGATCACCCACGGTCGCCGGGGCGAAACGCGGAACGAAACGCTCCAGCGGTTCCAAAGCGTCGTCCATCTGGAAGAGCTGGCCGAAGTGATTCGTGACACCAGTTTGTGCGGACTGGGCCAAACGGCTCCGAATCCGGTGCTATCGACGCTTCGCTGGTTCCGGCACGAATACGAGGCACACGTTTACGACCGGCACTGTCCGGCAAAGGCTTGCACCGAGTTAATCACGTACAATATTACGGAAAAATGCACCGGATGCACGCTTTGCTCCAAGAAATGCCCGGTGGAAGCGATTGTCGGAACCGTGAAGAGTCCGCACCATATCATCCCGGAAAAGTGCATCAGCTGCGGAGCCTGCGCCGATACCTGCCGTTTCGGAGCGGTCGAAAAAGTGTAACGCCAAGTTAGCGGCGGGACTTGTCCCGCGCGGGAGCGGGGTAAACTCAACGAACTATAACAAGCCGCGAACGTGCTCCCACAACGAGCCGCGAACGTGAGAGAGCGGATGGTTAAGGCGTCATCTCGGGGTCCCGCTCTCTGACGTTCGCGGCTCGTTAATTGGTCGCGTTTGCGGGCAGATTCTGCTGTCTGCTCTCTGCCGTCTGCCAGGAGGATTGCAAAATTCCTGGGAACGCAGGCTTCCAGCCTGCGCGAAGGTTGCGGAATGGAGTCTCCGCCCTACGCAGGTAGGATGCCTACGAACTCACTGGCAGGCTGGAAGCCTGCGTTCCCAGGAAAAAAGCGACTTTGCAATCCTCCTGTGCCGTCTGCCATCAGTATGGTTTTTCAAAAAAATCCGGTTATAATCCGCGTGAATGCTTTTTTGCAACCGTTTGCTTCAAACAAGAGTATTTTTCCATGGAAGTTCACATTGTTCGGCTGTCCCGGCATTTTACGAACACCAAAGCGGTGGACGACGTTTCGTTTTCGTTTCGCAGCGGCCGGATTTTCGGATTCGTCGGTCCCAACGGTGCCGGTAAAACGACGACCATGCGTATTCTCGCAACACTCGACGAGCCGACCAGCGGCGATATTTTCGTCGGGCAAACGAGCGTCGTTCAGTACCCGGACCGTGTTCGCAAACTGGTCGGATACATGCCGGACACACTCCCCGCCCATCGGGATATTTCGGTTCACGAATACCTCGATTTCTTCGCAAGAGCTTACGGACTCCGTAATCCGCATCGGAAAAGAATCGTCGAAAACATCGAAGAGTTTACCGGCCTGACCGGTTTCCGTGATAAAACGATTGCTCAAATTTCCAAGGGGATGAAGCAACGGGTTTCTCTTGCCCGAGCAATCGTTCACGAGCCGGAAGTTCTCGTGCTCGACGAACCTGCCGCCGGATTGGACCCTCACGCAAGAATCGAACTGCGGGAGTTGCTCAAAGCGATTCGGGAACAGGGGAAAGCGATTCTGATTAGCTCACACATTTTGACCGAGCTTGGGGAACTGTGCGACGGCGTCGTGTTTATTGAACAGGGAAAACTGCTTAAGGCCGGGAATATTGACACGATGATTGAGTCGATGGACACCGGCCTGGTCGTGATGATCCGGGCACTGAACTTAACGCTGGAAGAACTCGCCAAAAGACTGATGGAGACGCCGCTTGTCCAGCAAGTTCGGATTTTGGACGATCACGTCGCCGTTTCTCTTGCCGGAAAAGATGAGGACGCAACCAACCTGCTCAAATATCTGGTGGAACAAAACATTCCGATCTCCGATTTCCGGCAGCACAAAACGCAGTTGGAAGACCTGTTTCTCAACATTACCAAAGGGCGGTTGCAATAAACTTTTACTGCGACAATCCACCGGCCCAGCGCAGTCCGTCGATGGCGGTCTTGGCGTAGAAATCGCAACCGCTCCGCTCGGCCATCAGTTCGCTCGCCGCCGCACCGCCGACCAGGATTTTGACGCCGCTGCGCAAACCGGCGGCGTTGATCGCTTCAATCGTTTCCGTAACCGATTTGTAGCAGGTCGTAAGCAACAAGCTCAATCCGAGGAAGGCCGGCTTGTGCTCTTGGATCGCCTCGACGAATTTTGCCGGAGAAACGTCAACGCCAAGATCGATCACGGTAAAGCCGCTGCTCTGGAAAACCATTGCCGTAATGTCTTTGCCGATGTCGTGAACATCGTGCTGAACGGTCCCGATAAGGAGTTTTTTCTTTTGGGAGTCGGTTGCCGGATTCGCTTGCATCAGCGGCGACAGTTCGGCCATGACTTTTTTCATAATCATTCCGGCGAACATCAGGTCCGGGATGAAGACTTCGCCCTGGTCGAATTTTTCGCCGAGAGCGACCATGCCGACGTTACATTCGGCAACGATTTCCTCCGGCGGAACCTTCGCGTTCAATTTTTCACGAACCATACGGAGGACATCGTCCTCAAGACAATCACAAATCGCGGAAGAAAGCATGGTTTTAATTACGAATTATGAATTACGAATTACGAATTACGAATTACGAACTCAAAGTGTAAACGGATTGGTTATGAAACTGAAAAAAGTGTTGAAATTTAAGGAAATCGGAAATTGGAAATCGGGGGGGATATTTTCCGATTTCCGATTTCCTAAAACGACAACAACATTTGCATAAAGTAGTCGTAGGCTTCGGCGTCGTTTTGTTCCCAGATGCGTTTGATCTGTTCTTCGTCGCCTTTGATTTCTCCGAAGCGTTCTTTCGCTTCTTCCCAAGTGATACAGACGCCCGGTGGGCGTTTCAGGTTCATCGGATAATTCGTCGTTTCCATGATATTAAAAACGTTTTTTCAAAATTTCGCCGGCGAGCACGGCTTGCTGGACGCCGGTTGGGGACTGGAACATTTTGAAGAGTTCGACGGCAAGCGGACTCGGTTGCGACCGGCTTGTTCCCGATGGGGGCGGCTCCGATTCCACCGGGGCGGCAAGTCCCGAATGAGGAACCGAAACCGACGCAAGTTCGAGCGGTTGCTCCGCGACCTTTCCGCGATTGAACTTGGAACGAATCTTCGGCGTCTTTTTCGTTCTCACCGAAACGTCGTCCAAAACCTCCAAAATCTCCAAACTTTCCAGATCATACGCAATTTCTGCTGTTTCTGCAAGTACAGTATTTTCATTTTCTTGTGTTCCCTGGACGATTACGCCGTTTTTCTTCGTTTTTTGCTTTTTCTTTTGCTCGGCAAGATACTCGACAATCCCTTTGATGAGAACGCCGAGAAATACGAGTAACGTAATAACCAGTTCTGCGGGACCGGCGGCAAATGGAAACATGGGGCAAAACTCCAAAAAAACAACGGACTGTCCTGAGGGGTTCAGTTTGTATACGGTTTGAGTAACAACGGCACGCCGGGCGCGAGCGCGGCGGCAAGGGCGCAGCAAACA
>CAZNVM010000233.1:0-1904 GCA_964576215.1 uncultured Planctomycetaceae bacterium | reverse complement strand
CGAAATAGTACATCTGGAAATATCTGTCAAATTTGAACCTCACTTTCTCGGCCACAAAAACAGTTGTAAGTATTTGATACAAAAGCAGTTAGCTTCATTTTACTAAAAAACCACCCACAGATTTTGGTGAGGAGGCTAAATGTTTTTCCCTCGTCGTTCGTCGGTGACGATCCCAGCGTTTTTCAAGACGGATAGGTGCCGCGACAGAGTGGACATATCAATTTCAAACATTTCAAGCAGGACGCAAACACACTGTTCCCCATCGGCGAGCTTCTCGACGATCTGTAACCGGGTCGGATGGCCGAGGGCCTTGAATATCTCAGCCTTTCGTTTGACGGGCAGCTTGTTTGTCTTGGTACGCTTCATGGGGATTTCTTTCGGAAATAGTATCGACCGAAAAAGGAGCGTTCATCAACGATATTTTGCATTTTAGCCAAATGTCCCAACGAGGTCAAGGGGAGGTAAAAATTACGATCACCTTACAAGAGTTCTCCCATCTTTCCGAACTGGAAGCGGAGAATGAGCGACTCAGGGAAGGGCCGTTTGCCGAGTTCGCCGATGCCGACTTGGAGGTCTATGTGAAAGCATTGGAACCTCTACTAAATAACGCACGAAAATGCGTTATAACTATATGACAAGCGAGTCATCTTAACTTGCTCGTTGCCCTGCGTTGTTCGTTCAACGTCAGGGCATTTTTTTTGTTCCATCCCCCATTTCTTGGAGAACACAATGACCCGACGTGAACTGTACAAAAACATTGCCGCACGGACCGGTGATGATTTCAAAACCATCGAGAGACTCGGCTTCGAGCCGGACATTCCTGATCCGAAAGAGCTGAAACGGAAACGCCGCCTAAAACTCTGGCGACAGCAACGACGCGATCAACACCTTGCCGCCATCGCCGCGAGATTTTCTGTAACGTGATTTTATCAACCGATAACGCAGATGAGACCGATGATTTTGTAACAGAATCAAAGTCAATCCGATAAATCCGCGTAATCCAAGTTCTGACAATTCTTATGGAGACCAACATTATGAAAACGATAATCAACCGATTTGACCTTTACCGATTCGAGCGGCTTGTCTCGAAACTTGTGAAACCGTCGGAACTTCCGGCGGTTGTTATGTTTACGTCCAGTGCAGACAGCCTGCAACTTGCGGCATTTTGTAGTGGTGCTGTATTAACGTACACATTGCCGATATGTAGTGAAACCAAACCGTTCACCTTGCCCTGGACAGCTTTGAAGGAACTGGCCGCGAAGAAAGATGTGGTCGAGTTCGATGTGAACGGCAAAGACGTGACGTTCTTCTGGAGCACAAACGGAATTCCGCAACGGAGAGTTTTCGAGTCGTCCGACACTGGCGACAAGCGATTACCGCCGAAGCCGGAGAAGACCGTTACGCATTCGTTCAAGTTGTTCGACGCGATGACCGAGGCCGCGAAGTGCGTTGACGACAATAATGTACGGTATGCGCTCGGCTCGATTTGCCTGCGTGGTGCCAACAACCAGATCGTCTCGACCGACGGGAGGCAGGCACTCATTCAAGACGATTTCGATTTTCCGTTCGATAATGACGTGCTCTGTCTGCCATCGAAAATCTTTGCGTCGAAAGAATTTTTGGAACTCGGCGAGACCGTAAAAACAGGTGTGAAAGACAACTGGGTGTACTTCAACGTCGGCAGCGTGAGTTTTTGGTTACAGAAAGTCGAAGGGAAATTTCCGCAGCTCGATCAGTTCACCAAAAACATCGACGACCACACTTGGCTTGACCTCGATCCGACCGACGCGATTTTCGTTTCGGAAAAGCTCGACAATCTGCCGGGCAAAAACAACACCGACAACCCGGTCTACATCGGCCTCGACAAAAGCGTTGTTGCCGTTCGCGGCCATGATACCACGATG
>CAZNVM010000232.1:0-1621 GCA_964576215.1 uncultured Planctomycetaceae bacterium | reverse complement strand
ACCATTCGTGGAAGATGACAGGTGCGTGTAAAAAGACACACATTGATTTTAGCCCAAAAACGTCTTTCATCAAGCCACTAAAAAATCCGATTTGGTATAGTTGTACTGTTGGAACTATTTTCTCATGTATTTTCGTCTTGGCGGGAGGATTTTTCTTTTATGGTAGTGGTAAAAGTAGGCGAGTTCCTTTCGTCGGGAACGTTGTTCGACGTTCCATC
The DNA here is from genome assembly GCA_964576215.1 of uncultured Planctomycetaceae bacterium. GTDB lineage: Bacteria > Planctomycetota > Planctomycetia > Pirellulales > Thermoguttaceae > JAVBSX01. The sequence continues at coordinate 1,403 of CAZNVM010000232.1, read as the reverse complement.
GCATCCAGTCGGGGCAGGTTTGGGTCGTGTGACGGCGGATTTGTTCGCCGATCAGCAGGTGACTCATCGGCACCGTCAGCGAGGGCGATCCCTTTTTTTTCCGCGCAGCGTTTCCTTTGTCAAAAAAAATACCGCAAGCAAACACAAGGTCACGTGATGATGCCAGCCAATCCAGCTTTGAACCTCATACTCCGCCAAACCACACTCACTCTTCGCACGGCGGAAGCCATCCTCCACGCGGTGCGATCCCAAAATCACCCGCGCGAACTCGTCGTAGGTCGTGCCGTCCTTCGCGTTGCTCAAATAATAATCATGCTTCACACTCTTGCCCGCCGGACGCTCCACGATGATCAGCCATTCCGGTTCGCCGCTGCCGTGCTTGCCGCGTTCCGTCTTCGCCAAAACATGAAACACCGCCAGCTTCATTTTCAACGGGCCTTTTTCACCATCGCGAACATCGTGTTCCGTCCAATCCACCGCGACAAGTTGTTCTCGCAAGTGATCCACGCGAACAAACTCACCTTTCGGATGCGGCCCGCAGCCCGTATATTCCGGCACATTGTCGAGGTCGCGCACATTTGTGTCCGACGGAACCGCCAGGCAATATTGTTCATTGCGTTGGCGCAGTGCCCGACGAAACCCACTCGACTTACCCAGCTCGTCATCGCCTGTGACCCACTTGTGCGGCAACCATTTGCCTTGCTCGTCGAGCATTTCGAGACAATGTTCGTGCCGTGTTTTGTGAACTTCGTATTCTTCCTTCGGGATACGTGCCCGTTCGCATCGCGCGGGATCGTCGTTCCACTCCTGCGGAATGAACAGCTTCGCATTGACGAGTGCGTATTCCTTCCGCGTAACGTAAGCGAGAAACGTTCCCACTTGTCCGTTGTCCACTTTACCAAAACGTCCGAGCCATTGCCGCGCGACGCCTGCCGATTTCTTGCCGTCTTTCTCGAACCCGCTCGGATCGAAGGCGAGAATGCCGTCGGCCTCGCCGATCTGCTTGGCCGTTTGTTTGGCGAGTTCGAGCAACAGGGGCTTGTGGTCCCACGGCGACTCGCCGATGAAACTTTGCAAGGCGTCGCGTTTGCGACCGAAGCGGTAGGCGATGGACTCGGTGTTTTTTCGTTGCAAATCGGAGAGCAACCCGCGCACAAACACGAGGGCATTCTCGCGTGTTTCGCTGCGCGGCAACAACACGCCGAACGGTCGGAGAAATTTTTCCAACCGCTGGTTCGCCCCGGCAAGGCAACCTTCCGTAATCTTTGCATCCTGTTCAATTTCACGCTTCCTCGCCGAAAACCCCGCTTCCATGACAACCCCCTGTCACCAAATGCGAAAGTTTACAACAAAATAGGAAATATAGTCAATATCAATCCTGGAATTTAGTTCCAACAGTACAA
>CAZNVM010000231.1:0-13402 GCA_964576215.1 uncultured Planctomycetaceae bacterium | reverse complement strand
AAATGCAAGGTTTTTCAGCAATCTGGTAAAAAAACAAACGCAAAACACTTGGCAATTAAAAATCACGCAAATCCTTTTACAACAATGGGTTACTTCGCTTGACAGTCAAGTCAGACTGCCAAGTTACTTAACGGCGTAGGGTGCCAGTTGAGCAAAAATGTGTACGCCCCGACCAGAAAACTGCCGCTTCCGCAGGCGGGATCGAGAATCGTTACGGTGGAGGAATTTTGTATTTTTTGACCGATTGTTTCTCGTACAATATAATCGACGATGTACTGCGGCGTGTAATAGACACCGCCTGACTTGCGGACCTCCGGTTTTTCCTCAACTTTGGCCTGGTGCCCTGCCGTTAGCCGGATCGTCTTGCCGAGAAAACGTTCATAAATACTGCCCAGAATCTCAATCGGAAGCACCGAAAACTCATAAGGGCTTTCCGGATAGTACAGTCCTTTGATAATCGGCGAAAGAACCTTGTCGTCCACCTGAAGCTGGTCAAGCCAGTCTTCCTGTTTGAACAGACCGGCGTTGTATTTTTCATCGGCATCCGCGAAAAGGGAATGGAGTTTTTTGTAAACATCCTGCTTTTCGGCGGCATGAAACAGATTTTCGTAACGCTCGATATGCCGGTCTTCGGCAATACGGAGAAAGAGAATCCGGTCGATGATCCGCTGGACGGCGACGTTCAAGTGATGGGTGTCGAGTTCAGGATTCGCTTTGGCGATTGTCCTTGCCAGGTGGAGCCGCCACGTTTCGACCAACGCCAAAAGCTCCTGATCGACTTCACTGGTTCCACGTTTGTTTTTCGTCGCTTCGATATACCGATCGAAACTTCCACGCAGAACGCTTTCTTTGGAAAAGGTGCCGACAATATAATCGAAGTTGGTGTCAAAACCTTCAAAGGAGCATTTTTCGAGATACTGGTCGTACTTGCAATAGAAAATCCGTGCGGTGGAGGCCTTGTCGTTTTTGTGCGGTTTGATTCGGGTGTCGTAAACGGCGAATTCCTCAAAGTCAGTCAAAATAGACAGGGGAAGTTTCGCGGTATACCCGTAACGACGAATCTGGAAAGCGGGCGAAATGTCGTCTTTGATATTGACGGACGGCTTCTTGGCCTCGACGAAAAACGTTCTGTAACCCCCAATACGGAACGAATAATCGGGAGCCTTCGGCCGGTTGTCGATGACAATACGATCTTCCCGAACGACATCCCGGTATTGCTCGGAGTACCCGTTTACATTACGGACATCCCAGCCGAGTAATTCGAAAAACTTATCAATGAAGTCGGTGCGAGTGTTCGCCTCATCGTAATCCGGACTTTTGTATTGAGCGACATTGGACCGAAATAGTTCAATGAGCTCGCGGAGTTTTTCTTGAGAGGTATCGAAAGGCATGGTCAATTTTATTTGAGTGGCTCGTTGATTTTTACATTATTACTGTTTGGCCGCCTCGCCCTGCGAGGCATCTTCCCTCTCCCAACGTCTTACGGCGTAAACGGTGACGGCCAGGCAAAAGAGGGCGATCAAAAAGATAAAACCGATGGAAAGTTGGACCACCGTGTCGGAACAGATTTGATTCCAGCGTTCCGGAAGTTTTTGGTACATCCAAACGAGGAAAATCACGGCAAGGTAAATCGGGGCGACGTATTGAATCAGAATTTTTATGAAACCGGGAATCCGAATATGCGCTCCGCGACGCAACTCTTCCATTCCTTTGTCGATTCCCAATACCCAAGCGAAGACGAACACCTGGAGTCCAGCGACGAGAAACAGGAAAAAATTCGCCGTCCAGAAATCAATCGTGTCCAAAGCGGTCAATCCTTTGGAAAAGTACCCGATAAAAGCCGCTCCGATCAAATTGACAACGGCAAGAATCGAAACGCTGGCATGTCGCCCGATCTTGAACGATTCCTCCATGAACGCGATTTGCGGTTGCAAAAGCGACACCGAACTGGTGATCGCCGCCAGAAACAAAAGGGTGAAGAAAAAGAAGCCGAACATCTGTCCCAACGGCATCCGGTCAAACACCTGCGGCAACGCTTGAAAGCCAAGCGTAAAGGAACTGCCAAGATTTTCGGCGGTCATAAACTGCGGTCCGAGAAAGAGAATCGCTGCGGGAACAACCATCATGCTCCCCAGGACCACTTCGCAAAACCCGTTGCCTGCCGCCGCTGTCAGGCAGGAAAGAGCGACATCGTCGTCTTTTTTCAAGTAACTCGAATAGGTGATGATCGCTCCCATGCCGAGTGAGAGCGAAAAGAAAACGTGTCCTGCGGCGGCCAACCACGCTTCCGAATTCGCCAAAGCCGACCAAATCGTTTGACCGGGCCCAGTGTGTTCGGTCCGAAGGGGGTTCCAAACGTAAGCGAGTCCGTCCTGTACACTTTGCCCTTCCAGACCGGTCGGGTTGCCGAGCGTCAAAACCCGTGCGAGAACGAAAAACGAAAACAGAACCAAAAGCGGCATGGCCCAGTTGCAGAGGGCTTCGATCCCCTTTGAAATCCCTTGGTAAACCAGGTAGAAATTCGCTAGAAAACAGGCCAAAAACGCTCCGATTCGCCAATCGAAAAGACCGTTTGAAAAGACCGCCCCGTCAGAGCCGATCCCGATAATCTGGGCGAAAAACGATTGGTAACATGCCAAATCCCCCAAGTGCATTGTCCCGAACAGGTATTTCACGGCATAAATGAGGCACCAGGACTCGATGATGACGTAAAACATGAAAATCAGCATGGGGACCATGATTCCAAGCGAACCGACGTAAGCGACGGAGCGGTTACCCGAAACGCTTCGCAAGATGCCGGGAACGGAATGAAAACCGCGATGTCCGCCGTACCGTCCGAGCGTCCATTCGACCCAGGCGAGCGGCAGGCCGATCACAAGGTACGCGATAAAGTACGGGATCATAAACGAGACGCCGCCGTAAATCGCCGCCAGGCCAGGAAAACGAAGAAAATTCCCCAGCCCGACCGCACTACCGGTTACGGCGAGAATAACGCCAAGTTGTGAACCCCAATGTTCTTTTTTTATCGGCATATTTTTCCCTCGTTTTTATCTGTTCCATCTGTAACACCTGTCGACGAAACTGAATAATCAACGGATGGAACAGATAATATCGATACGTTTTTTGTGCCCCGTTTTCCTGTTTTACCCAGATAACCGGACGTTCTAAAACGATGCGGCGTCGGGCGAAATTCCTAATCGTCCTTCGTTTGTTTCCGTTTTTTCATCTCTTGTTCGAGTTGATAGCGGTACTTCGCTTCCTCGGCAAGATTACGGCGGTGGATTCGTCCAAAGTGCATCCGAATCGATAGGGCGTCCACCAACGCCAGAAGGATCGTCCAAAAAATGAAAAGAATCGCAAGTGCCCAGGAAAGAGCGAAAAGTCCCGGCTGGGTTTCATGGGAAAAATGAGTCCCGGCAAACATGCAGAGTCCGCAAATACCGATCAGCACGGAAATTTGGATACGCCGCCGATGTTGCCGACGCTTGAAGACCCGTTCCCGCTCCTCTTGTTCAAGCGTCTGGAGCGTTCGGAGCGATTTTGTCAGCGTGATCGACTGCCAAACGGCGTAACCGATTGCGAAGGCGGAAAAAAACAAAAAAGCGGTTTTGATGAAAGTCGGCATGAGGAGAGAACCTATTTTTCCCTTTCGATGACGTAATGGGCGATGCTTTTCAGAGCGGCAAGCGCAGGACCGGCGGAGCGGAGTTGCGGCAAGTCGAGGAGTTCATTGGCTTCGCGGATGGTTTTCCGTGCGGTTTGCCGTGCAGCGTCGATTGCTCCGCTTCGAAGGAGTTTTTCTGCGATTTCCGGCATCGTCCGGCCCAGTTTCTCCTTTTGCCGCAAAAGAGTCAACATTTCGGCCCGGTCTTTTTCCGAGGCCGTTTGCATAAAGAGAATCAACGGCAACGTGCTCTTTCCTTCAAGCAGGTCGGTTCCCAAAGTTTTGCCGACGACGGATTCCTGACCGACAAGATCAAGAATGTCGTCAATCATCTGGAACGCAACGCCGAGTTTGACTCCGAAACGGCGAAAAATATCCTGAACCGCCAAGTCCGCCCCGGAAAAGTACGCACCCAGAAGGCAGGCACAGGAAAGCAGTGCCGCCGTTTTCCCGGAAATAAGCTCCAGATATTCGTCGAACGTCAATTCGTAGTTTTCTTTCGTGCCGATTTGCCTCAATTCCGCTTCGCAAGTCGTCCGGGTCGCTTCGACAATGGTTCGATACTCGAAAATGTCTTCCGAGACGACCGCCAACTGCATCGCTTTCGTGAAAAGCACGTCGCCGGCCAAAACGCTGACCGCACTGTTCCAGCGAAGGTTCATCGTTTCCAAATGGCGGCGAACTTTGGCTCCGTCGAGAATATCGTCGTGAATCAGCGTCGCGGTGTGGATCATTTCCAACGCCGCTGCAACCCGAAGGTGATTGTCGCTCACCGTACCTTCCGGGCTGACCGCTTTGCCGATCAACAGCACCAACGCCGGTCGCAGACGTTTTCCGCCGAGCTGAAAACCGTAACGAATGACCTCGTTGACGAAGCTGTTTTCCGTTTCAAGTTCCCGGAGCATGAGGGCTTCGACTTCCCGAAGTTCCGACGCAATCGTTCCATAAGCGTCGGGAAGGCCGCCGGACGCGTATTCCGGGTTTCGCTCTTGACCGAAGTTCATTATTGACGAGGCTGTGGCGGAAGTGGAGAGAACGTGCAAAACAACGAATTGTACCGGCTTATCCGCAAAAAGGTATGGGGAGTTGAATTACGAATTACGAATTACGAATTGTTTCTCATTTCTCATTTTTTATTTCCCATTTAAAAAAGGTTGCGGTAAACCGGATGGTTGTTCCCAGGCCCGGCTCGCTGACAACCTTGATGTCTCCACCCATCAGTTCCACCAGATGTTTCGAGAAAGACATTCCCAGCCCGATCCCGGTGTACTTTCTCGCCATGGAGGTATCGGCTTGAGAAAAAGATTCGAAAAGTTTGCCAATCTGCTCCGTCGTCATACCGATTCCCGTGTCCCGAATGGAGAACAGCAATCGCGTCTGGCCGTTTGCCAGTTCGTCCGAATCGTCCCGACGAACCGTAACCGTCACTCCGCCCTGTTCCGTGAACTTGATGGCGTTGCTTATCAAATTGTCAAGCACTTGTTTCAAGTGGGTCGGGGAACCTGTGAGCGGGACGGGGATATCTTCGTCAATCTCCAATTTTAGTAACAGATTTTTTTCCTTCGCTTTGCCTTCCATGATTCCCATGATCGCTTCCATGACACGATTCAAGTTGAACGAGACATTTTCCACTTCGAATTCTCCCGTTTCGAGTTTGGAGAAGTCGAGGATGTTCTCGATAATCCCGAGCAGTTCGTTTGATGCCGTCAGTGCCGTGTTGAGATATTCTCTCTGCTGGTCGGTTAATCCCGTTTGGTGACAAAGCTGGATCATGCCCATAATCGCCGTCATTGGAGTGCGCAGTTCGTGACTCATTCTGGAGAGGAATTCACTTTTGACACGGGTGGCTTCCTCGGCCAGGTTCTTGGCCGCCATTAAGGATTTTTCCGTTGTTTTCAGGTCTGTAACGTCAACGGCCCAACACAGGATCGATGGTTTTCCTCCGTAGATAATGGGTTGGTAGGTTGCGATGGCCTCCAGAATATTACCGTCTTTTCCCAAGTATTGAATGTTGCGCCCGATGATATTACCTTTCGAACAAACTTCTCCAATGATCTCATCGCGAAGGTTCGGGGCGGCGTAGTAGGGTTGAACCGCTTGCCCGACTTTAATACCGAGATGATCTGTAAAACGCTGATTGCAACGTTGTACGATTCCATTGGTCGTGATGGCGAGACTGACGGGACTGGTCTCAAAAATGTGATTTAACATGACTCGTTCCGCTTCCAGGGCGGCCTCAATCTCCTGACGGTTGATGGCCGTGGCAATGAGCATCCCGACGGCCTTCAGTACGCCTTCCTCGACTTCGCTCCAATAGCGTTCTTTGAAACAATCGGAAAAGCAGATGACGCCCCAGGGTTTTCCATTGAGCTGAATCGGAGCGACGAGAATGGAAACGACCCCCTGCGAAGAAAGGTAGTTTTGTTCCGTCGGCGACATGAGACGTACGATATTACTAATGCACTGACCGTTGGCTATGGTTTCGTACCATGTGGGGAATATTTTGTCATAAGCGACGTCGGGTGACCACGATTCATCACGCCGGGGAGCCGTGTCGTTCGTCCACTCGTAAATCTGCGTGACGCCGTGATGCCCGCTGGAGTCGTTGAAGTTTTTCCAGATGTGAACCCGATTTACCTGTGCGGCGGCTCCGACCAAATGCAAGACCCGCCAAATCGTCAAGTCGAATCCCTGGGTGGAGGTGTGTAACAGAAGTCTTGCCGCCTCATTTGCCGCGGAGAGCAGGCGATCCCGGTTCCGGATACTGTTTTCGGCTTCCGTGAGCTGAGTAACATCTCGCGCGATGCCACCCACTTGCAAGGGTTTGCCTTCGGAATCCCGCACCGTAACACGCCCTAAAACGTAAAGAGAAACGTACTCACCGGATGCGGCCCGTATCCGATAGGTGGATTCATAATTGCTTACTTCCCCAGCGAGAATTTTTCCCGCAATCCGCACATCGTCCGGGTGAAACAAGTCGGTCAATTTCTCAAGAGAGAATGGTGTGTATTCCGTCTCGACATATCCTAAACGCTCAAAGAGACCGGTATCGGACATGTGAAACTGGTTCGTGGGAATATCCCAAACCCAGAATTCAATCCTCCCCCATTGTAAGGCTTTTTGAACAAGCTCGTACTCATTGTGTAGCCCAAGTTGGTCTTTGGTGGGAAACAATCCTCTGTCGAACTGGTCGGTTTGATGCATGTGGGCAACTCCACGTACTAAAGTTCTTTGTCTACTATTCAATGCCAATCAGTTGCCATTTTTCGCTAACCGTAAACCCAATCAGAGCCGCGCACGGAGTAAGCGGTAACCCCGATGGTAACGTGAAAACCGCTTACTCCGTGCGCGGCTCTGATTGTTTGTGGTTCGTTGACGAGTTCAAGCAAAATGTCAATTTATTGACGTTGTATGGTATAAATATACCACTCCAAAGTAAAGTATTGAAATTTAGCACGATGTGTGCAAAAAACAACTCTTTTTCGGCAAGAAAGTGGAATATTTTTGGAGTTCGGTGTCTTGGAAACCAGGATGTTCGCTTACGACGACCTGCGGCGATCCATTTCCAAAAGCTGAGCTTTGACCGTTTCCGGCGAGTCGGTTGCGGAACCGGGAGCGTTTTTGAGCGGACCGTAGTTGTTCGGAATATCGACTTCAACCACGACCGCATTGTTTGCCGACGGCATCAGGTCGAAAATGAACCGCTCGAACTTGATCGCATTTGGCTCTTGGGGAACGACCATTTGGCCGTGCTCGTCAACGTAAGAAACCTTCTTTTTCGCAATGTGGAACGGCAGAGCCGACGCAATCGGCGAAACACGACGCAAAAAGCCGAGATCGAACTGGTGAACCGCAATGCTGCCCGCCCAGATTTGCAGCGAACCGTCCGGAAAACGCCGGTTCGCAAGACTTTCCGGAATGTCGCTGTACTCGATGACATGCAGTTTTCCATCGAGTTCGACGACATTGCCGACGCGGTCCGACGGTTCCCGCTTACGGATCGCCTGCGACGTCATTTCCGAGCCGCTTGCCAAATGGTAACCGAGAAATTCCGGGCTGCAAATATCGACGAACGGATTGTCCACTTGGAAGTAGAAGAGATGCTTGATTCCTCGCTCCTGAAGTTGGTCGAGAATCGATTGTTTATTGATCGCAGCGAGCATTCCACCGTGTCCGTCGGGACTCAGGGCGAGCGTTCCTTTGTCGGCGAGCAACACTTTTCCGTTGAGCATGGAGACTGCTGGCATGGTTCCCTGGCAGAAGAGGAAACGATTTTCCGGTGTGATCCCGAACCAGTCGTTTTGTCCGAGGTATTCAACGGTTTCATCGTGGGTCGCCGGGCTGGTCATAATGCACAATGGAACCACAACGCCATATTTTTTGGTGAGCGCAACGACTTTTTCGAAGTGAATCTGGAAAAGCGTCTCCCCGTTGAGGCCGATGGGGTACATTCCTTTCGGATGGGGAAAACCGAGCCGGGTACCCTGGCCGCCCGCCACGATCATCACGGCGTAAGTTCCTTTGGCAAGAGCTTCCTGACCGAGTTGGATTGCGTCCGCTTTGCCGATTTTTTTCGGCGCGGAGTAGTCGGGATTCCCCTCGGACAACTCACCGAATTTGTAAGCGGGCGGGTCTTTGGCTCGTTGCTCAAACGGAGCGAGATCAATCGTGTGGTCCCGATTTTGATAGAGTTCGGCAATCAGACGAAAATCGATGTTCCGAATCTGGGCGGACAAACACGATTGCTCCTGTTCGTTCAGACTATCCCAAAAGCGTAACAAGTGTTCCTGTCCGAACGGTTTGAGCAAAGAGATCAGGTCAGACATGGTTAGTGATAAGTGATAAGTGATAAGTGATAAGTGATTTCCTATTCCCGATTCCCGATGCCCGATTCCCGACGCCCGACGCCCGACAGTCATGTTATTCCAAATTTTCGAGTGTCGCAAGGCCCCGGTAATTTTGAAGGCGTTGAACATGCGATGTTTACGCAAAATGGGAAAAATACAATAAGGTTGACGGTTTTAGGCTTTTTTCTTTTTGCGCAAACTTTTAGTGTTGTAACGGCGTTTTTCAGACGATATGACTGACGATAGGACAATTTTTTAGCCGGTACTCCGCGGTTTTTAGCCATGAATAAGCAAAACCTACCAATCGTCGTTTGGGGAATCCTTTTGGGGTTGATCCTTCACTTCGTTTCGCTTCGCTCAATCCAAGCAGCGGAAACGGCGGGAGGTCTCGCATCGGGAGGTTGGGAAACACTTTTTCCTGACGAGGGATTCAACACGCTCGCTTATACGCACAACCAACTGAGCGTGATCGATATGCTCCTGGCGAACCGGGGTAACGTGGGAATGGCACCGATCTACGCGATCCTTGACGATGAGAATCTGTCCTATTCCGGCTTCAATTCCCTGCTTACGGACTTGTCCGGTTCCGTGCGATTCAACGGGATGCGAATGTCCCTGTCCTCTCCTTGGTTGTCGGTGATGAACCGTTCCCGGGTCATCGGACAATGGGAAAATCACATTATCGCCAAAAACGAACAAAAACGCCGTGAACAGTTCCTTTCCCGTGATGGTTCGGTCCTGCTTGCCCAGACAACGGAAAAAGACTCCGGGTTTGGTAATCTGTTCGTTCCGAACGAAAAGAGAAGCATTTCGGAAGGAAACGATTATATTTACGATGAGGACATGGAAATGAGTCCCGGCGATATGGTCATGTCCTTGGGTTGTCTTGGCAGGCATTCGAAAAATCTTTGGTTTACGCCGGTTCATAGTGCCACCAACGTTGCTGGTCGGGGGGAAACGCCCGGCTTCCATATTTCGCGGACCGGTTTCATGGCCGGACTCGAAAAAGGGCATTGTCCCTGTACGAACTACGGGGTTGCGTTCGGATATACCGCGCCAACGTTGTACCAAGGACGCGATTCCATCTATTCCGACGATATTGTGGTCGGTTTGTACTTCAAGAAGAAATTCAAAAGCGATTTGTACGTGAACCTCTGGGTGGGTTACGGCAATCAACAGTACCAGCAAAGCCGTTACGCGATCGTTCCGGAACTCAATCGGGGAGACAAATACGAAGGGGAATTTTCGGGACAGAGCTTCACCGGTTCCGTCGAGGTTTCCCGTGCGATTTACTGCCGGAGATTTCTGGTGTTACGTCCATTGGCGGCGTTCGATTATCAACGGGGCTGGCAGAGCGGATTCGACGAAACCGGTCGCGGACCGTTCGCCCTTTCTTACGGCAGATTTTCGTATGACACCAAAATGGCCCGGTGCGGTTTCGCAACGCAAATCGGAGCCAGCGACGGGTCGAGTAAAATGACGATTCGCCAACGGGTTTATTACGCCCGACAGATCACCGGCGATCCGTATCCCAACGGCAACGCATTCTATCAAATCGGCGGTGCTCAGACGGTCATGAATCTGCGGGGATTCGACGTGACCCGGGATTACATGATCGTTGGAACCGGCGGACAGTTCTATCTTGATCCGACCCGAACCTGCATGGTCTACGGCGATTATGACGCCATCGTAACGAAAAACATGACGACCCACGCCGTTTCGCTGGGATTGATTCAGCGGTTTTAGAATAACGAACAGTACTCAAAGTGTAAACGGATTGGTTTTGAGGCCGGAAAAGGTGTTGAAATTTAAGGGCATAGGGCATTGGGCATAGAGCATAGAATTATGACTTGTTCGACTCTCATCCATCGACGAGGAAAAGGTGGAAAATACTACTGTTTTTCCTATGCCCGATGCCCTTTGACTGTTTTGAGTACCTGTTCGTTTACGGTTTGAGAACAGTATAAAAATAACAACCGCATTTATGGCAGCCGGGAACGTAACGCAGTGAAGCGACCGGATTTCCCAGCTGTTTGATCCGGTCACTGCGCTGCGCTCCGTTCCCGGCTACCATCTCTGTTATTTTTATACTGTTCCTTATCCTGACCCTTCCCAGAGAGGGAAGAAAACGGTAAACTGACTACCAAAAGGTCTTGCCAATACCCGGAAATCAAAGCCATTTCCGCTTTCCTATTTCCATGAAACGCCGGATCAAATTTGAGCTTTCTTACGACGGGACCCGCTACTCCGGTTGGCAAGCACAAGCGGACGTTCCGACGATCCAGGGGACCATCGAATCGCGATTGGAAGGGATCGTCGGACACTACGCCAATGTGCTCGGCAGCGGTCGAACCGACGCCGGAGTTCACGCAATTCGGCAAGTCGCCGCGTTCTGGACCGACAACCCGATTCCCGCTCCCGCGATTGCCAAAGCACTTAACGCAACGCTTCCGAACGACATCCGAATCTACAAGGCCGAAGAAGTGCCGATGGAGTTTCATCCGATCAACGACGCCAAAAGCAAGCGATATCGGTACATCATCGACGACAGCAACCCGCCGCTCCCGTTTTTTCTGAATCATTCGTGGATTGTTTACAAGCCGCTCGATCTGAAAATCATGCAGGACGCCGCCGCTTACCTGCACGGGGAACATGATTTCGCCTGTTTTCAGTCGGTCGGTTCTCCCCGACAATCGACCCGACGGACGATTTACGATATTTCCGTGCGAAGAGTGAGCGACCAAACACCGTGGTCGCTCAAGCCGTTTTATTCGCCGAACCGAATGACGCCAAACCTTTCTTCACCGACGGAACCCGAACCGAACCGTGAAACCGACAAGCCGTTCCATTCGTTTCTCGTTCTCGAAGTCGAGGCGGACGGTTTTCTGTACAACATGGCCAGAGCCATTGCGGGGACGCTCTTTCTGTTCGGCTCCAGCGAATCAAGCCGTCGCGGCAGTCGCGGGCACGGTATCAAGGCGCCGTTCATGCAGGAAATCCTCGAAAGCCGCGACCGAATCCTCGCCGGACCAACCGCCCCGGCACACGGTTTGTATATGCTCGAAGTAACCTATTGAAATCCAGCCCTTTGTAGGTGGTGTTGTGGGCCTAAATAATACGGATACCGCTGATTTTGAAGCATCAGCCCCAAACGGCGGCTGGTAACCCCAAAAATTTTACCGCAGGGGGCTACGACTACAAAATCAGGGAATATACGTGAAAACAAGACTCTCGATTATGTACACCACCTACAAAGGGCCGGCTTTACAAGGCAAGCGTGGGTGAAGCACTGAATCCTGAGATTACGATGAAAGCGGACAGTGGTTATCAAGGGATTGCGGCGTATCACGCCAACAGTGAAATCCCCTACCTGTACTGTTGGAACTAAATTGTTGTAAAATTGATATTGTTTATATTTCCCAAATCTTGTAGTCTTCCCTTTTTTGACATGGAGGTGTCATGGAAGCGAGATTTTTGGCGAGAAAGCGTGAAATTGAACAAGATGCGAAGATTGCGCAAGGAAGCCTTGCCGGAGCAAACCAACGGCTGGAGACCTTTCTCCGCCCGTTCGCCGAAAAGTTGCCGCGAAGCGAAACCCGTGAGAACGCCCTCGTATTTATCCGAGGATTGCTTTCGGATTTGCAACACAAAAATACCGAGTCCATCGCCTATCGGTTTGGTCGCCAACGTGACGCCTTGCAAAGTTTTATCGGCGAGTCCCCCTGGGATCACAAACCGCTTTTGCTCGAACTTGCTCGGCAAACAGCTCGGCAGATCGGCCAAGAGGACGCCATCCTCGCTTTCGATCCGAGTGGCTTTGAAAAAGACGGCAAAAAATCGGCAGGTGTCGCAAGGCAATGGCTCGGACGTTTCGGCAAAGTCGACAACGGTCAGGTGGGAACCTTCCTCGCTTATGTTGCAAAAGCCGAGTATGTCCTCGTCAATGCGAGACTGTTCATACCGCAGGAATGGAATGACGATCCTGGCCGTTGCCAGCGGGCACGTATCCCTGAAAAAGAGTACATAAAACATAAGACGCGACATGAACACTGTCTTGAAATGCTCGATGAGCAAGGCGAATTGTTGCCGCACAAGTGGATCACTGGCGACGATGAACTTGGCAAGTCGAGTGGGTTTCGCCGTGTGTTGCGTTCTCGTAACGAAAAGTATTGTCTGGCGGTTCCCTCGGACACGAATGTGCGTGACCTCGACAATGTACCGGAATATTCGGGCTGCGGAGCACCTCCCAAAGGTCCGTTCGTTCGAGTGGACAAGTTGAAACAGAGCATGACCCCAAATCATTGGACGGAAATTGAGGTTCGTGATGGTGAAAAAGGTCCATTGAAATTGAAGCTGGCGTTGTTCCACGTTTTGGCGAGAACGGAGCGGGGCAAACAGGGCAGCGGCGATTCGGAATGGCTGATTACTGTGGAGCGTCCGATGGGAAGCGGCGTGAAACACGATTATTATTTGAGCAATGCGGAAGATGGCACCACGTTGGAAGAGTTTGCAAGAGTGATTTCGGGATCGCATCGGGTGGAAGATTGTTTCCGCCGGGCCAAGAGCGAGTGTGGTCTGGCGGATTATGAAGTTCAAAGCTGGGTGGGTTGGCACCATCATGTGACGCTGGTGTTGCTTGCGACGTTTTTTTTGACGAGGGAAACGATGCGCGGTAAAAAAAAGGGAGTCCGTCGTTGACGGTGCCGATGAGTCGTTTGTTGATTGGCGAACAAATACGTCGTTATGTAACGCGAAGGTGCCCGGACTGGATGACCTGGTATGTCGAACAACGTTCCCGACGGAGGGAACTTGCCTACTTTTACCATTACCACGCACGAAAAGTATTGCCTCCAAGACGACTCCAAATGAGAAAATAGTTCCAACAGTACAG
>CAZNVM010000230.1:0-31412 GCA_964576215.1 uncultured Planctomycetaceae bacterium | reverse complement strand
TGTTTCTCGGTCATCCTGGAGCAAAATCGTCGTTCCATGACACGAATTCCTTAATTTGTGAAAAAAATAATATAAATCACGCAACTCCTTTATAACAAAATACTTGGAAATCGAAAATAGCAATAGACAGTCAAATTACTCAGTTTTCGACACAATTTCCTACCTAAAATCACGGCTACACCCTATGTGAAGGTTTACTCGTGTCGTTTTTTGTTGCGCAATCCTGCGATTGCGTTTCTGTTCGTTTTATCGTCCGCCGATCAGGCTTGCGGCGTATTGCGGTAACTGGTTGGCGATACCGAGGACCTGCGTGCCGGACTGGACGAGAATTTGCGCCCGGGTCAAACGTGAACTTTCCACCGCAAAATCGGCGTTGGAAATGTCCGCCTCCGCATTGACCATCTGCTCCAGCGTGTCCTCCAACGCTCCCAGGTTCGGCTCCAACGTGTACCGTTGCAACGTTCCAAGCCGACCGCGGAGAACCGTGATGACACCAATCGCTTCCTGGACGATTTTGTCGGCGATTTTGCAGCCTTCAATCGTTGAAAGGTCCGCCCGCTCGCCGGATTTCAATTCGTACATGTATCCACTCAAACCGCCGAGCCGCGTCGTATTGATGCTCGGAATGCCGATTCGAATCTGCTGATTCGTTACTACGTTCGGGCCAAGCTGAAACGTCGCTCCGCCGCCGGTAATCTGGAAGTTCGTCTGGTCTCCCGCTTTGACCGATTCGGACATTGAGAGACTGAAATCGAGCAACGCCGTGTGAATCGAAAGGTTACGACCGTTGGCAACCATGTTGACACCATTCATCTGGGCGTTCATGTCTTTGCCTTTCGCTTCTTCGGCGGTTTTTCCGTCCGTCCCTTTCACTTCGAAGTCACCGTTGATGACGCGAACGGTCACGTATTGCCGCGAACCTTCGTAAACGGATTCCAGCGTCAGCTTGTTCGGGTCTTCGTCGAACGCCCCGGTCAATAACGCTCCGCCGGGAATACCGACTCTCACGACACCACCGGAAAGCGACACGGCGTCGTCGTTGACTGTTACCAGTCCGGTGCCGCTCCCATCGGCAAGCGAGACCAGGAAAAGACCTTTGGTCGTCGGCGAGGTTTCGATCAATTCCTTGACCTGCGCCGCCGTCGTAACACCTTCAGCAATACTGATCGTGATGAGCTTGTTCCTCGGATCGTAAACGACGGAAGGATTGTCGTCCGGTTCAATGATACTCTGGTAGCGAACCGTGACACCTTCAAACGCCGGGCCTTCCATCGTTGCCGTGAGGGTATACGAGGCACTGTCGCCGTTGACCGCGACGACCTGACCGCTCGGTTTGCGGTACTCTTCGTAGGTGTTCGCACTTTCGAACACGATCGGGTTGCTGATCCAGTTGCCGCAATCGTCGTAGTGCCCCGTCGGCAACAGGATGCCTCTTCCCCCTTCGTCCTGACAGACAAAATCGGCGACGTTGGCGATTCCCGGCGGATGAAGCAGGCTCACACTGATACCACGGGTCTGTTCCGCCGTTAACGTGTCGAAATAATTGATCAAATCCTGGGCCGTCGTAATGGAACGTCCGTCGGCATCCGTTGCAAGGTGAACGATCATCAAGACCGGATTGTCAACATCACACTGCGATTTCGGGATCGACGTAATCATCTTGAAATCCAGCATGGTTACGCCGGTGCCGTCTTTTCCGGGAACCATGTGCAACGTGTCGCCGCGAATATCGAGCCGTCCTTTTCCGTCGCTGCCCGGATAGTTGGAGGCGACGAACAAGGCTCTCGTCTGGACGGAGCTGCTGATGGCGTCAATGGCCGCCTGGGCCGTGATTTCGTCGTCCGTTCCGCCGAGGTAGACCGTAAGAATCCCCCCCTTGTGACCGCCGGTATTTCCGGTGTTTCCGATGCGCACCGGGGCATTTTCGACCACGCTCCCCAAAAGCTGCGTAAAATCGCACATGCCGGAATCGCTGTACGGATTGGAGTTGTACGAATAATCGAAATCGGCGGTGAAGGTGCCCTCTTCCTCGATGGCGGCCATCACCTGCTGCAACGTTACAGTGGCGTCATTGATCGTAATGACAAGCCGTTTCAGATCGGAATCGTACTTCGCAACGGCGGGTGCGGTCTGCGAACTGTTCCGCATCACCATGATATCGACATTATTGTACGTATCCCCTTTGTTGGTCGCCGTGAGGATGAAATTGCCGATTTCCTTGTTGGTGCCGTTGTCCGTAACATTGATGTCGCAATACGCAATGGCCGGCGTCGGCCCTTCCTCGTAAGTCGCGTAGTTGTCATCCGAAGTGAACGTTCCGTCCAACCGGACAAACCGTACGGCCACATCGTCGTACTGCGAGCCGGGCTGGGTTGCCATGATGGAGATCGCGGCGTTCTCATGGACCGCCTTCAAGTGAGCGTCCGCTTTGGCGACCGGGTCGTTGACAAACTCGATCCAAAGTTCCTGGTTTTTCTTGTCGGCACGAAATTCGATGTTCGGCGAATCCTTGGGACCGAGAAACTGAAGGCCCCGCTCACGGATGACGTCAAGTTCATCGCCGTAATAGGCCGCTTCCTGGAAGAGCGTTACAAGTCCGTAACCGTTGCTCCCGATTGCGTTTTCCGCGAAAAACATTTCCCGGAGAATTTCGTGGCTATTGATAAATTCAATCAGGTCGTTTGCGGTAACGACCGTGTTCAATCCGGTGTTCCCGCCGGTCATCGCGGCAAAATGGAAGAACGAGGTGATACCGGCTGCGTAATCGCCGGCCAGGAAAATCGCTCCGGTCCCGTCGCTGTCGGCAAAACGGTCTGCGGTTACGAGTTTTCCGACGATGATGTCGGCGTTGATGTCTTTGATGACATCCTGGGCCGTTGTAACACCTTCGACGGCGTTATAGATGATCGATCCGTGATTGGTGCCGACCTTGCCGCCGACGACGCTCACCAAGCCGGGCGTTCCAATGCTGTTGACCGTTGTGTTATATTCTCCGAGCTTGAAGGAATAACTCTCCGTAGGAGGTATTTGAGCGGCCATCCAGTCCGATAGCTTGTCCAGTTTGGTCCAACCGGTCGCAATTTTAATATCACCGGCGGGGTTGGCGGCGACGGAAACCGTTATGGCACCTTTGGTCGCTTCGTAAACGGCACCGATCAGGTCGGAGTAACTTGCCAACTTCAGGTTGCCGACGATATGCAAAACCCCTTCCTTCTCGTTGAAGGCGGCAACGACTTTTCCAGTGTCGTAGGTGGGACTGGTATCGTTTTCGATTTTGATGTCGATCCCACCGTACTGGTTCCCGACCGTACCGGCGGTAAACGTCAGGTAATTGGCACCGTCGTAAATCGTCGTGGTGGCACGCTGCGCTTTTTGAGAATAACTGACGACGCTTTGAACGGCGAGAATTTTTTCGTTTGCGTCCAGCATAAGGTTGGTCGGCACCTCCACGCCGGACAACCCGACGGTGCCGCGGATCACGTCGTTTGCAAGAACAGGCGTCAAATCCGCAGACGTGTTGTGCGTGCCAAGCGTCAATCTTGTCGTCGGAATCAACGGATCATAACCGACGGATACGATATACCCGTCGATGGCGTTGGCGTTACCTGCAACTTCGTACCTCAATCCCGCCGTTGAAAGGGCCTGGTTGAGCAGATTGACGGTGGCACTACTAAAGTCCAAAGCATCGATGGTAATCGTAACGACGCTTCCTTCCTGTTTTGCCGTAACGAACCCGGTCCCGAGCAGGTTGCCGGTTTCCGCAAACCGAAACTCGATTCCGTTGTACTGGCTTCCGGCGTCTTTGGCACTGATCGTCAAGGTTGCGCCGGGCGTCCCGTCGAGCGAAATCGTCGTTGAGGCTTTCTGGTCTTTGGAAACCGTGTTGGTTGCCGAGGTGTCAAACGTCGCTCCGCTGAGCACGTTATTGACATAAACAATGTCGGTATTGTTCAACGCTTCGCCGGGTGTGTTGGCAACGAGCGTAATGGCGTTACTGGTCCTGATGTCGTCGCCTTGAACCTTTCCGGACTGTGCGATTGTGTTACCGGAAAGACTCGGCACCGGACTGACGAACAAGTCGGAAAATGCGGAGTTGATCGCGTCGGAAATATCTTTGAGGGTCGCCGTCGGAAGGTACTGAACGTTGAGGGTTCCGTTTTTATCAAGATCAATCGCAACCGGTCCGCTCGTATAACTACCGCCGGGTTCCGCCGGAATGAGGTTCAACATGTAAACCCGTTTTCCTTCCGTGGAATAAATGCGAATCTCTTCTTTTCCGGCGGGCATACTCATGGAGTCAATCACATCCACGAAAAACGCCGTTGTATAGATACCGAGCATCGATTCGTCGACGACGGCCTTTGCCAGACTCCAAGGTTCCATTTGAAGCTGGAAATCAATGACACCGGTTTTCCCATAGGTCGGTTCGGTGATGACGACGTTCGTTGCACTGGAACTTCCGGCGGTGAACTTGATCGCGTAGTTCCCGGCGGCGGCCCCGGCGGTCAAGGCCGTCAGATTGATGTCGTTGTTACTTCCGGCACTGGAGAGCATGATTTGCCCATGGGTCGCTTCGGCACCGACGACGGCGCGCACCCCGGTCGCATCGGACATGGCGTTGATTCGCTTGGCGATGCTTTCGACACCTTCTCCGGCCTCGAATTTAAAGACGTTCTTTCCGTAGACGCCGCCGATTTCGACGTAACTTTCCTGCGCAACCGCTCCATAGGAGTAAACGAGCTGCGCACGCTCCGCTTCCTCGAGCACCTTGATTGCAATATCCACTGCCGGGTCCAACCCGAAGTTGGCGGCGTTGATTTGCAGGTTGGAAATCATGCTCCGATTGACTCCCTGCGTCGTGAAGTCGAACGAACCATCGAGCAAAAGCTGCCCTTGGTAGTTCGTCGTCTTTGCAATGCGGTCAATGGAATCAAGCGAGGCGTCAACCTGGAGCTGGTTCGCCTGAATTTGGTCCGGCGTCATGGCACCGGTGTTGGCGGACATGTTGATCAGTCCGCGAATGTCGTTAAGCAAGTTGGAGATTTGTCCGAGCGAAGAGTCGGCAATGGCAATCACGCTGTTGGCCCGTTGCGTGTTCTGAATCGCTTGCTTGGTTGCCGTAATATCGCTTTTAAGAAGCTCGCTGGCAATCAAACCGGCGGGATCGTCTTTGCCGGAGTTGATCCGCAAGCCGGTACTCAGCCGCGTGAGTATCTCTTGCAACTGGCCCATGTTCCGTTGGAGTTGAATCTGGGCACCGATCGCGGTTGCATTGGAGGCAACGTAAAGTCCAGTCATTTGTGCATCCTTTCACTTATTTTGACCTGATAATCAGTTCGTTCCGTATAAACCGAATGATCTGAACAAATCCTCAGGTCTCACATCAAATCCATTTGAGGCGATTTCCCCGATGTCTTTTTCGGCTATGTCAAATTGGAGAACGTAAAGAAATCAGAGAAAGAGACCAAAAGTTTCAACTCTACCAACGCAAGAAACGCAAAGACGGAACAATTGGAATAGCGATAAGTGATAAGTGATAAGCGATAAGTGATAAATGGAGAGTGGAGAGTAGCGAGCAGGAAAAACAGGTAGTCTGAGAAAAATAAACGGCGTGGGCACAATAGGCAGTTCGCTCCCCATTTCACACTCTCCACAAATTTTAATTAACGAAAATGGGTAAAGTTTGCCGATTATTAGGAATACAGAGTCTTTTATAAAGACGAACAAGGCCTTAGTTGCGCAAGAAAATATGAATAACGACGCTCCTTTTTCTTTTAACGAAAGTCTTTCGACGTTAAAGATCAGCACGGTTTCCTCGTTTCCCGATGACGAGTTCGCGCCGATCAGACCTTTCGTTCCCCCCCAGAAAACAACGGACAATAACCCCCATCGTTTTAAAGTTGTTACGGATTTGCCGGGAGACGAATCTTTACTCGTGCGTTTTGATCCTTCCCATACGGAAACACTGGACCACCAGGAGGAAATCCAGCGGCAGTACGAAGACGTCAACCTCCGGGAAAGCCAACTCAACGCCCGAATCGCTCAATTTGAAGCACTTGTACGTAATACCCAATTGATGCTCAAAGAGGAGATGGAAGCTCTGACCGAGCGTGAAGCGAAAGTTGAGGACTTACGAAAATCGCTTCAAACTCAAAAAGAGTCGCAGGAAAACGAACGTTGCGAACTTCTGGCCAGAAAAGCGGAGATCGAAAAACGTCTGGAACAGAGGGAAAAAGAAATGGTTCAACTGGCGATCCAACGTGAAAACGAATGGGCCGGTTCGTTGGAACTCTATCGGGCGGATTTGGAGAAGCAACTCCAGCAATACCTCGACGAATACAAGCAACGATACGCTCAAAAATGCGAGGAAAACCGACTCGCTTACCAAGCGGCTTTTCAGGAAGACCGCAATCGATTGGATGCCCGCGAACAGGAGATTTTGACGGAATGTGAAACGCGACTCAAGAAACGGGAAGAGGAAATTCAAGCGAAAAAGCAGGAATTGCAAAAAGAGTTTCTTCTCAAACAAGAGGATTGGGAACGGCAATTGACGAGCCGGGCCAGAGAAATGGAGGAAAACCTTCAACGCCGTTTCCGGGAAGCGGACGCCGAATTGTTGGCAAGACGTGAAGAATTTGACGCTCGAGCGGCTCGCCGTGAACAGCATATCAAGCAACGTGAGGCGATTCTCCGGGAAGCGGAACTCGAATGGACGCAACGACGCGAAACGTTTGAAAAACAGTGGGCCGAGTACGAACAACTACGGCAGGAGAAACTCCGCCAGTTCGCCGAACAAGACGCCCGATTGGAGGAACGCCAGTATTTTTTGTCCGAATGGGAAACACGTTTGAAAGCGAAGGAATCTCACTTAACCCATCAGGAAGATTCCTTGAAAGTCCGCGAAAAACAGGTCTTGATGGACGCGGAAAAATTCAAGCGGCTCCGGGAAATCGAAGAGGAAGTGCTTCAATCGCAATCGGAATCGACCCGAATGAGGGAAGGAATCGTTCGTGAACGGCATCAGCTTCAAAAAACGATTGAAGCGGACCGGCAACGGCTCAAGGAGTCGCACGACTTGGCAACCCGGCGGCTCGAAGAGGAGCGAATGGAACTGGCGTCGCAAAACAAGAAGATGGAACAAATGCGACTCACGCTGGAGCGATCCCGGGAAGAACTGGGACGGATGCACCGTGAAACGCTGGAAATTCGGCTTGCGACGGAAGAGCTTTGGCTTCGCTTGACGGACAACGCCGCACCGGAAGAGATTAAGGCATCCATTACCCGCATTCGGGCAAGACTTGGCGAACAATACCGGGACGCGCTTGCAGACGTTGAAAAACAAAGGGAGGAAGTGAAGCAATTGCGTCAACAGTTATTGTTGCGGCAGGAAAAACTTCTCCAAAAGCGGGAGGAATTGGATCATTGGGCGACGCAATGCGAGGAAGCACTGTTTGAAAAGGAAAAACAGCTTCAAGTTCGGGAGGAAGAACTGGATCGGCAACAGGTGGCCGTCTACGAAACGCTCCGAAGACAGCGAAATGTTATGGTCTAATCATGGAAAAAATTACCGAACAATCCTCCCTTTACGACGACCTGGAGAAGAAAAGCGTCGGCGAACTCCTGGAGTGCATGAATCACGAAGACCGCCTTGTCCCGGAAGCGGTTGGGCAATGTTTGCCGCAGATCGAAAAACTCGTTTCCGAACTCGTTGACCGGATGAAACGCGGCGGTCGGCTTTTCTACATCGGAGCCGGAACAAGCGGTCGGCTTGGAATTCTTGACGCCTCGGAAGTTCCTCCGACGTTTGGTGTGCCTCACGGTTGGGTCGTCGGACTCATTGCCGGGGGAGACCGGGCAATCCGGCGAGCGGTCGAATCTGCCGAAGATCAACTCGACGGGGCCTGGAACGACCTGCAGGAATTTGCAATCGGCCAGGACGACGTTTTGGTCGGAATCGCGGCGTCAGGGACAACCCCTTACGTTGTCGGCGGTTTGAGAATGGCTCGGCAACAGGGAATTTTGACCGGTTGCGTTGTTTGCAACCGCAATTCACCCGTCGCCAGTGAAGCCAATATTCCGATTGAGGTGATCGTCGGCCCGGAATTTGTGACCGGAAGCACCCGCTTGAAATCCGGGACCGCCCAAAAACTGGTGCTCAACATGATTACGACGGCCACGATGATTCAACTCGGTCGCGTCAAAGGGAACAAAATGTACGACATGCAGTTGACTAATGCGAAACTCGTCGATCGTGGAACCCGAATGATTATGGAAGCGACCGGGCTTGGTGCCGAAGAGGCCAACGCCATGCTTTTGGAACACGGAAACGTTCGCAAGACGGTTGAGATGTGTTCACTCCGTGCGGATTAAGATTCCACAAACATTGCGTGATACTATGGGACGACAGACAGCAGAAGACAGACGGCTGACGACAGACGACAGACGGCAGGTAAAAGAGTTCTGTGGTCTGCCGACAGCCGCCTTGGATATCGGCAACAGCCGTACAAAAATTGCGTTGTCTACACAAGATGCGGTCCGGCATTTTCGGACGATTTCGTCGGCGATGCGGGCTTGTGAGACCGAAAACGCCGTTCGTTGGGGAATCGGAAGCGTTTGTCCGGCCAAAACGGAAAAAATCGTCGGGCAAATCCGGCAAAGGCGGCCCGGCGATATTATCATGGTTTTGAAGGTAAAAGACGTTCCGCTCAAAGCCGAAGTGAACCATCCTGAAAAAGTCGGGATCGACCGGCTTTTGGCCGCTTACGCCGCCGTCTGCTGGAAACGAAAACGCTCCGGGAACGCCCCGATGCTTCTGTGCGATCTCGGAACGGCAATCACGGTTGATCTTATTTCGCCCGACGACGTTTTTCTCGGCGGAGCGATCCTGCCCGGCATGAAATTGGCCGCGAAAAGTCTACGTCGGGGAACCGCACAGTTGCCCAGAATGGACTCTTTCGAGGCATCAACGTTTCCCGGCAGGAATACGGCTGACGCGATTCGGACCGGGATTTTCAACGAAACCGTCGGCGCAATCCAACGTTTTTACGATCTTGCCGCTTCAAAATTTTCCAACGTCAAGCCGCTTCTTCTTTTGACCGGCGGGGACGCCGAAGTGGTTTTTCCCGAAATTGAACGGGAATTTCCGGCTTTTTTCTTGCCGCATTTGGTTTTGGACGGAATTTATACCGTCGTTTCTGCGTCTAACCGTTAAGTCCCGACGCTAACGGGTTTAACGGTTGTACCGACAATGCCCAAAAAAACGTAAAACCGTTTTGTGCTTTGCCGATAATGCGGATTGGTGAACCACTACGCCGCATAAGGTGCGGCATAACATT
The DNA here is from genome assembly GCA_964576215.1 of uncultured Planctomycetaceae bacterium. Lineage (GTDB taxonomy): Bacteria > Planctomycetota > Planctomycetia > Pirellulales > Thermoguttaceae > JAVBSX01. Next base: position 22,077 of record CAZNVM010000230.1, on the reverse strand, counting down.
ACTACGTCGCACAGAGAGCGACGGCTAAAAAAGATTCCCATGATTTCCCGGAAGATGTATACGCGAACACTTATGTTCGAACCGTTGGAAGAACGTCTTGCTCTTAATTCCGCGCCGATTCTGATGGGCTTGCCGGAAGTGATCTACCTAACCCCGGGCACGAGCTATCACGTCGCCCTCAACGGACAAGACGCCGACAACGACCGTTTGAATTTCTCGGTTGCCAGTACGAGCAACAGTTTATTCGACGCTTACGTTCTCGAAGGGAACAAAAGCGTCAAATTTTCCGTGTACCAGGAAAAAACGTCCGGGAAGGAAGATTGGGAACTCGTCGGTAATATGATTATGGAGCTTTTCCAACAGGAAGCTCCGATCACCACCCAGCGGTTCATGGACATCATCAACGGCACGCCGATTGGCGGGAACACCTACACTTACAACGGCGTTCCGATCCACCGGATTATCGACGGGTTCATGATTCAAGGGGGAGATGTTCAGTACGGTAACGGCTACGGAGGAACCGGCGTCAAATTTCAAGATGAATATCATGATCTTTTGCAACACTCCAGTCGCGGAATTGTCTCGACCGCCAACTCCGGAGCGAATACCAACGACAGTCAGTTTTTTATCACCGATGTTGCAACACGCGGCTTGGACGGCAAGCATAATGTGTTCGGCTTCGTAACCAAAGGGGACGACATCCGGGAACAAATCAGTGCCCTTCCAACCTATGGAACGACGTACGACGACATTCCGGCGGAGTATCAATATCTTTACGATGTTCCGATCTGTACCGTCAAGACGGACAACTTCGAGATTTTTGACGACTACGAAAACGGGACGCTCCGTCTCGTCGTGCCGAAAAACGCTTCTCCCGGTGAATCGCAAGTAACGGTTTACGTTTCCGATGGTGTCAACGCACCGGTCCCGTACACGTTCACGGTTAAAGTGATTAATCCGCCGACGGCATTTCCGAGTTGGAACATTCCGGGCTACCTTGATTTGGTTTCCGGTCAGCCTTACACGTTTACGATCCCGGAGTATCCGCTTCCCGGTGAGGTGGAATATGACGTCGGGTATCTTCCGTCGGACTACGGGGATTCCAAAATCGAAATTATTCGTAACGGCAGGGAGGTTACGATCATTCCTCCGGCGACCGGCGGCGGTCTGACGTGGATCTATGTTCATGCCATCGTGAAGGACATGGGGGACTCTTACTACGATGGTGCTTATGACGGTTACGAGAAAGTCGCTTTGTTTATCGCGCCGTCGGCACCGCAAATTAAACTTGCTCCGCTGTCCGACACCGGAACACTGGGAGACAATATCACCTCGCGGAACAACGACAAGGTCGGAAACGAGCTGATTTTCGAAGTGTCCAACGTCGTGGAAGGGGCATCCGTTCGGCTTTATCGGGACGGCTATGAAATTCCCGGAACGTTTGTTTCCCAGGCACTTCAAGACAACGGTTTGTACACGCTGACGATCCGGCTCGATGCCGGGACAAACGCCGTGCTGGCCGACGGAACCCATCTGTTTACGGCAAGGCAAATCTTCACCCAGGCGGAAGTTTACGGACACCCCGCAATGGAGAGTCCGATTTCCCAGCAACTTGCCGTCGTGGTTGACACGAAAGGTCCGATCTTCACCAGGCCGAGCGGGCAAACGCTTTTCGACGCAAAAGTCGGAGAAGAACTGCAAGTCGAATTTACGACGCAAAATCAGTGGATCGTTCAGACAAAATTCACGATCCATTCCGTCAAGAACTCCCAGGGAGAAACCATCGCGGTTCCGAATGGTGTTACGATGACGGAAAACGGATTTTTCCTCTGGACGCCGACCGCCGGACAAGTGGACGAATACACGTTTGAAATCCAGGCGACCAACGGTAGCGGGCTTTCGGCCTTCATGTCAATCGAAATCGCGTTTCAAAGCGGTCCGGAATACACGATCACCGGCAATACGACCGTTCTTGAAGGCGAACTCATCGTTCTCGAACTTGCCTTGACCGACCCGAATTACGAAGGGGAAGTCGAGTTCTCGATCCAACCCGGTTCGCTTCCCGACGGAATCCATTACACGTTGGAAAAAACCGGCGATCACACCGCCGTTTTCACGTGGCAAACGACCAAGGCGGATGGAAGGAAGGAACCGTATAATCCGAAGTTTATCGTAACGGATGAAAACGGCGACACCCGGCGCAAGGACGTTGTGTTGACCGTCAACGCCGTTGAAACGCCGCCGTATTTCACCAATCCATTTGAAAGTCTTTACCAGTGGCGGGAATACGAGGCGTTTACGCTTCAACTGACCGCTGCCGACGACGATATTTACTTCGGCGAAAGTAATCCGCTCACGTTTTCCCTCGTCGGAACGTATCCGGTCGGTATGACGATCAACGCGCAAACCGGTTTAATCAAGTGGACGCCCGGCGAATCCCAGGGTGCGAAACGTTACGATATTACAGTTCGCGTCACCGACAAAACAAGCCTGTACGAAGAGAAGACGTTTGCAATCGTCGTTGATAAAGTCGACCGGCCACCGGTATTCACAACGGAAGACGGTTCGGTCTTCAAGGATGAGCAGGCGTTCGCCGATCAATACACATTCAAAAATCAATACACCGGAAAGCAGTTTTCCACGCAGGTTTTCGCAAGAGACCCGGACTATTATGACAACCCGGTGTTGCCGATCAACCAGGTGATTTACGAAATTGCCGGTGTAAGTTTCGTGTTTGGCGACGGAGTTCTCTATCCCGGCGACGACATTCCCGACGGAATGAAGATCAACAGGCAAACCGGGGAAATCACCTGGGACATTCCGGCGGATTTCCTTGAATCCGCGAGAACGGGATCGGTTTACCTTCAGATTATTGTTAAAGAAATCAAAGATTCCGGTCAGACGGGTTTGTCGTCCACAAGAACGATTAACATTCACTTGACGAGATACATACCGGACAACACGTCGGGCGGCCCTGACTCAAAACCGACCGATCCGAACGAGGCGATCATGCAAAAGCTGTTCGGTGAAATCGGAGCGTCCCGTTATTCCTCCATTTTGCAGGGAGACCTGGGGATGTTCGCCGGGCTTCCCGGTCGGCAAATCATCCAATACGTACAGCCGATTGATACTGGGCACAATTCCTACCACGGTTTCGGTGGTTCACTTCGGCCCAACGGGTTCGGAATCGACAATACCAAAAGCAGCGTTCCTGCGTCGGAGGAAAAAAGTGAAGAGGAGGAAAATTCCGAATCCACCACCAAAACCGAAGGAACACCGCAACAGAAAAACACAAGCGTCACTTCCGGATACCTTGACTGGATTGAAGGCGTTGCCGAAGAGGATGCGCTCGATGGCAGTGAATGGGTACGACACCTTGCCTGGAATCTCACGTATCCGACGGCTGACGACTCGCAATGGAGCACCGACAACGAAGAAGTTCCGGACATGGAGGGCGCAATCGCACTCCTCGCAGCGGTACAATAAAGGACATCGGGCAGGTGATAAGTGATAAGTGATAAGTGAAGAACTCCCACCGATTCCCGATGCCCGATGCCCGATGCCCGATTCCCGATGCCCGATGCCCTATGCCCTAATAATCATTTATGCACGAAATTGCTCAAACCATTTCCGATTCTGGTGTTGCCAAAGCGTCGGCGTCATTTCGACGTTTGTTTATTCTCGGGATTCTTGCCGGAGCCTATATCGCTTTTGCCGCGAATGCGTCCACGATGGCGGCGTTCAATCTTTTGATTGATCCGGCGACTTACGGACTGGGACGCTGTCTGGCCGGAGCGGTTTTTCCCGGCGGATTGATGCTTGTCGTCATCGCCGGCGGCGAACTGTTCACCGGCAATACGATGATGCTTCTTCCGCTTTCGCAGCGAAGAATCCGTCTGACCGGGTTGTTGCGGAATTGGTGCATCGTTTACGTTGGTAATTTCGTCGGTTCGATTTTCGTTGCTTGGTTAATTGTTTTTTCCCGACAATTGAGCACCGCGAATCACCTTTTGGGAGGCGTTGCAATCAACACGGCCGTTGCCAAATGCAGTCTGAATTTTTCCCAGGCCCTTGTTCTCGGTATTCTTTGCAACTGGCTCGTTTGTCTTGCCGTTTGGATGTCTGTGGCGGCGAAGGACATACCGGGAAAAATTCTGGCGATTTTCTTCCCGATTTGGCTTTTTGTGGCTTCCAATTTCGAACACTCGATTGCCAATATGTACTATATTCCCGTCGGACTATTCGCCAAGTCGAATCCGGCGTGGCTGGAAGCGGCCAAGTTGAGTCCGGAGGGTTTGGCGTCGTTGAGTTGGACAAATTTCTTCGTCGCCAACTTGCTCCCCGTTACGTTGGGCAATATCATCGGCGGCGGTGTGTTCGTCGGTCTCGCTTACGGATACGCCCTGAAAGGGGAAAAAGGGAAATAGTTTTTTTTCGTACCTATTCCGATCTCCGAAGAATTCCGGTAGAATCGTCGGCAGATTTTGTTAGCGACGGGGCTTGCCCCGCGTGGGAGTAGTGTAAAAATTAAACAGTTACAGAAAAACGTGAGTATTTTGGAAAATTGGGGAAGCGTCCCCGAAGGTTGGAAACATTATCACCTTCTTGACATTGAAAGCCTTCGTGCGGAGGAAATCACGTTATTGCTCGATCAGGCCGAACGTTTTCGGGCCGTGCTTGCTCAAGGGGACCGAAAAATCCCGCTCTTGACCGGCAAAACTTGCGTCAACATGTTTTTCGAGAATTCGACGCGAACCCGAACCAGCTTTAGCCTGGCGGCCCGGCGTTTGGGGGCCGACGTCGTGGATTTCACGGCGGCGGGCAGCAGTCTTTCCAAAGGGGAAACGATCATCGATACGGCGAAAAACCTCGAATCGATGGGGATTGATTGCGTCGTCGTGCGACATTCGTGTCCCGGAACGCCGAAACTGCTTTCGGAAAATCTCAAGTGTTCCGTGCTCAACGCCGGAGATGGTGCTCACGAACATCCGACACAAGCCCTGCTCGATATTTTGACGATCCGGCAACGACTCGGGCGGATCGAAGGACTTACCGTTGCGATGGTCGGCGATATTGCGCACAGCCGCACGGCAAGATCAAACATCTGGGGCCTCAAAGCACTCGGGGCACATGTCATCGTCTGCGGACCATCGACGTTGGTCTCCAAAGAATGGGAAAAAATCGGCGTGGAAACGTCGTATTCACTGGACAGTATTCTTGATCGGGTTGACGTTTTCAACTTGTTGCGGATTCAATTTGAACGGCAGGTGGTTCGCCCGTTCCCGTCGGTTCGGGAATACGCTCATTTGTACGGCATGAACGGCGACCGGCTTGCAAAGACGAAAAAAGACGTGTTAATTCTGGCCCCCGGCCCGATCAATCGCGGTTTGGAAGTAACGCCTGATGTTGCCGACGGTCCCCAATCGGCGATTTTGGACCAGGTAACCAACGGTGTTGCCGTGCGTATGGCCACTTTGTGGTGCTGCTTGACGTCGTCCCGCAGTTAGATGAATCGGGATTTTTCCTCTTTTCCGTCTTTTATGATTCGTTTTTTCACACTCCTTTGGGTTATTCCCCTGTTGCTGGGGACAGTTCATGCGAACGATCCGCTTGCCGACGCAATTCGCGAGTCCGTCAGCAGGGTCGCGCCCCGGCTGGTTCGCATTGATACCATTGGCGGATACGAAAAAATCGCCGGGGAATTTGCCAACGACGGAACGACGACCGGTCTGCTCATGGACGCTCAAGGGCACATCCTGACCAGTTCCTTCAACTTTATACACGAACCAAGTTCCATTTTGGTTCGGTTCCATGACGGCGTACGAAAAATCGCAAAAGTCGTCGCAACGGATTCCAGTCGAAAATTGACGCTCTTGAAAGTCGAGGTTCCTGAAAAAAATCTCGCGCTGATTGAACCGATGTCGCAACCGACGCTCCGGATCGGACAGTACGTCGTCGCGGTCGGTTGCGCTTTGTCGATAGAGGAACCGAACATTTCGTTGGGAATTCTCAGCGGGGAAAACCGGATTTGGGGAAAGGCGATCCAAACCGATGCAAAAATCAGCCCGAACAACTACGGCGGTCCGCTCTTGAATCTTCGGGGCGAAATACTCGGACTTTGCGTTCCGCTTTCGGCAATGTCCGACGAAACAACTGCCGGAGCGGATATGTACGACGCCGGTGTTGGACTGGTGATTCCGGTTGCGGACATGCTTGACTCCTTCGAAAGACTCAAAGAAGGGAAAAATCTTGAATCCGGTCTTCTCGGAATCGGATTCGGCGAACTGGCCCTTTTCGTTGGGCCGGCGACGATTGAGGAAATTGCAAAAGATTCGCCGGCTGCGAAAGCCGGACTGCGAAAAGGGGACCGGATCGTCAGAATCGATGAAACCGCCGTCGATTCCGCAATGGACGCGACCATCCAATCCCGCCGCAAATACGCCGGAGACACAATCAAAATCACAATCCTGCGAGGCGGGGATTCCGACGAAATCCCATTCGAGATTATCATCGCTCCCCGTTAACCCATGACGACTACACCTTTTTTGAATAACCATGTCTCCATTGATCGAAGTCCACATCACCACCGCGACGGAAGAAGAGGCGGTTCGTCTCGGCGAAGCGTTGGTTGACGCCCAACTTGCTGCGTGCGCCCAGATTTCCGGGCCGATTCGGAGCATTTACGTTTGGGAAGGAAAAAAAGAGTCCGCCCAGGAATGGGTCTGTTGCCTGAAATCGCGGGAATCTCTCTTTCCCGAACTGGTTGAGACGGTTCGCAAAAATCATTCCTACCAATGCCCGCAGATTGTCGCCGTTGCGATCCAGGATGCAAACGGCGACTACCGGCAATGGGTGGATGCTCAAACGAGAGGAGACGGTATGCACCGTTTGGTTGCCTGTTCGCTTTTGCCTTTAGTCGCCGCGTCGCTTCCTGCGGGGGAGCCGTTCCGCCTGGGAATCGTCGGTACAACGTCGTTGCACGTTGTCGAGTTTGTCCAGTGCATCCACGCTTCGGATGTGTCGGAACCGATCAGTCGATTTCGGGTCACCGCCGCATACCCCGGTGGAATGCCGGACAACCCGATCAGTTGGGGCCGCGTCAACAAGATTGCCGAAGACCTGGAAAAAGAACAAGGGGTCAAATTGTACCCGACCATTGAGGCGATGTTGCCGGAAGTCGATGGCGTCCTGCTTTTGAGCGTTGATGGCCGACCGCACCTTGAACAGGCCAAACCGGTCATTGCGGCGGGAAAACCGCTCTACGTCAACAAGCCGATGGCCGGCAGCCTCGCCGACGTGTTTGAAATTTTCCGTTTGGCCGAAGAAAACAAAACGCCGATCTTTTCCTCGTCAGCACTGCGTTTCTCCGCCGGATACCAAAAAATGCGCAACGAAAAACCGCTCGGAGAAATCCTCGGTTGTAACGTCTGGGCTCCCTGTATTCTCAATCCCGACGCCAGGCAACCGGACCTGTTTTGGTACGGGGTACATGGATCCGAAATCCTGTTTACCATGATGGGACTCGGTTGCCAAACCGTCAGCCGAACGCAAACGGAAGGGGGCGAATTCGTCGTTGGCGTTTGGGACGGCGGTCGTATCGGAGCGTTTCGTGGAATACGCAGCGGCAAACCGGACTACGGTGCAATCGTCTTCGGTACGGAAGGGAACGGCGACGCCGGTGGATTCGACGGCTACAAACCGTTGGTCAAGGCGACTTGCGAGTTTTTCCTGACGAACCGTCCGCCGTTTGATTCTGCGGAAACAATTGAAATTTTCGCGTTCATGGAGGCCGCCGATTGGAGCAAGGCAAGAGGCGGATTGCCGGTTTCCATAGCCGAGGTGATTGAAAAAGCCAAGACGGAAACCGCGATTCCCGTCAACTTGCATCTCTCATCAAGCGGTGCTCTCCAACTGGACGGCAAGGCGGTGGAACTTGTCCGACTGAAGGAAACGCTTGACGCATTGGCCGCCGAAACGCCGAATTCCCGTGTCAAGGTCATCCTCCACGCCGACAAAAACACGCCCCACGAAACCGTCCTTGCCGTGTGCAATAACCTCGGTAAAGCGATACTTGCCAATTTTTTGTACGAAAACAAATAGGGCATAGGAAATACTTATCACTTATCACTTATCACTTATCACTCACTCTTGAGACGTTTATAACGATTATGCAAATAAAACGGACTCATTGTTTTGGAAGATTTTCGAGGAAAATCTTTTTTTGATGGTATCTTTTTGATTTAAAACCTAGAATTTAGCCGGGTGTTTTAGAGATTTGCCGAATCCTTTTTTCTTTGGAGTTTATTTCCATGTCGGATGTTGCCAATAAAGTTACTGCCGCCGAGTTGAACCAACTTAACGATGCGATTGAATCCTTGAGTGCGGAAAACGAAGATACACTCAAGAACATGTATCTGACCTTTCGTTTGGGTAATGAGGATTACGGGATCGAAATCCGTTACGTCACCGAAATCGTCGGGATGCAAAAGATTACGGAAGTGCCGGACATGCCGCCGTTCGTCAAAGGGGTGGTTAACCTTCGCGGACAGGTGATTCCCGTTCTTGACATGCGATTGCGGTTTCACATGGAAAGCCGGACTTACGACGAACGAACCTGTATCGTCGTGGTCAATATCAATGAAACGCAGGTCGGCCTGGTCGTCGATACGGTCAACGAAGTCCGGAACATCGACGATGAACAGATTTCCCCGCCGCCGAAAACCGCCGGAGCGGATTCTGCCCAGTACATTCAAGGCATGGGCAAAGTGAACGACGATGTGATTATTCTTCTTGAAGGACGACGCCTGCTCTACGAACACGAACTGGTTGCGTTTGCGTAGAATGAAACCGTTTATACTTTGAGTATGGTATACACCCAAAATAAACATCAGCCGCCCCAGTTCTTTCGCGGTTGGGATTCCGTAGTCCCTTGCAAGGCGTCGATTTTCTTTTGAACGGCGTCAATGCGATCCTTTTCCGTCAAAATTTCGAAACGAAGATCGAACGACCGGGACTCCTTCGACGCAAGCGGAACGACACGTCCTTGCGACTTTTCGAAAGAGTGGGCGTTTGGAAAACCGACACAAGGTTCCATGCCGATCACGTAACCGTCCCCATTTGCCAAACGGCTTTTCCAGATGCAAAACCAGGGGAGTTGCTTGTTGTTGAAGTGCAACGCAAAGGCTTGCGTTTGCGACGTTCCCGTGAGCATGGCCGTGCAGTTTCCGGCCGCGTCTCCCGCCGGTTCGAAGAAATAAACGACTTCATTGCTGCCGGGCGTTTCCGGGTCGCAAACGTTCCAATGCCCCAGTTCGGCGGCTGCGTTGGCGTCGCGTGGTGCCATAACCTTGAAGGGAACCGAGATTTTCGCTCCCGGTGACACCAGCGGCATTCCCGTATTGATGTGGTACAGAAATTCAAACTCGCCGGGATCGCCGGACAAATTCGTAACGGTATCCGTCAATAAAAAGTCGTCGGCAAACGGCATCGTCGTGTAGACGGATTTCAGTTCCAATCGCTTGAAAAACAACCGCGATTCCTCCATGACACCTTCCAACGTAACCTGGCCGGTGGTCTCGTCAAGCGTCAGCTCGACTTTGTAAGCTGGCGTGTTGGCAATGCGTCCATGAAGCGGATATTTCAGGGTTCCCTTTTCGTCGAATTCCGGGGCTCCGTTGCTTTCCAAACCGCAGCGCACCACCCATTCGTTGAATCCGTCAAGCCAACCGAGGCCGCTCGGATCGCTCAACGAAACGAATTTCGGATGGATCGGCCCCCGTGCCGGAGCGTCCCATTTGAGCGGAAGGTTTCCTTTGGCGGCATGAAGAACCCCCATACCCCGGGTCGGACAAACGGTAAAACGCAGGGTTCCGTTGTCGATTTCGATAATATCCACGCCGTCCTGGAAACCGCCGGAAAGCCGTTTGGCACGAACCCGGATCGTTCCTTGTTCTTTTTTCCCGCTTTTCGGGCAAGTGTATGAAACTTTTTCAGTAATTTCCAAATCTTTGACATAGATATTTTTATCCGTGTCCAGGAGCGTCCATTTTTTTGTTGACATGGCAAAAACGTTCGGTGAGAGGGTGAAAATGAAAAACAGGCAACCTAAAGTAGAAACGAAATACTTCGAGAGAGAAAAAGGGAAAAACATAGCAAAATACTTGGTGAGAGGTGCAAAGCAAGCAGTCGGATTATAAACGAACGGACTCCCAAAAGGGAGTGGAGGGGGAAAGGACAACTCAAACAACAATTTTTTTCATTTTGACTTGCACGTCAGTATCGTCCCGCCGCCGAGAACGCGACCATTGAGATAACAAACGGCAATTTGGCCCGGGGCGACGCCGTGTTTGGGGGCATCGAACCGGACGTGAAACCCGTTGTCTGCGTTTAATACGACTTCCGCCGGGCTTGGTTCGTTGCGATACCGGATTTTGACGTCGCAACGAAACGGTTTTCCGACGTTCTGCGGCATAAACCAGTTTGCCTCGTTGGCGACGAGTTCCCTCACGGCCAAATCGTCGCAGTTTCCAATCACAACGTTTTTCGTTTGTGCGTCAATCCGGACAACGAAAACCCGTTGTCCAAATCCGACCTTCATTCCTTTACGCTGTCCGATGGTGAATTGCTCGTATCCGTCATGCTTGCCGAGAATTTTACCGTCCGTCGAGACGAAATGTCCCGACGTGTTTGCAAGCGGATTTCGTTGCCGTATCAATTCGACGTGTCGATGCGGCTCGACGAAGCAAATTTCCTGAGAATCTTTTTTTTCGGAGAACGGCAAACCGAGTTGTTTCGCTTTTTCCCGAACTTGGGATTTTAAGAGATTTCCCAGCGGAAAATGAAGCCTTGAAAGAGCGGGCGGGTTGATTCCGTAGAGCAAATACGATTGATCCTTGCTCCAATCCCGGGCTTGGCAAAGAGCGGGCAAGCCGTTCTCGAACGAGCCGAGCCGCACATAGTGTCCCGTTGCCAAACCGTCGGTCCCGATGGAATCGGCAAACTCCAGTAGCCGCCCGAATTTGATTTTTCGATTGCACAAAGCGCATGGGTTCGGTGTTCGCCCGGCAAGGTAATCCTTGCAAAACGAGTCGACAATTTCCTGAAACGGCTCGTCAATATCGACGACATGCAGTGGAACCCCCAATAAATCCGCCGTTTTTTGTGCATCCTCACAATCCTGCGGTCGAATTTGGAGCGAGTGTCTCATGTAAACACCGGAAACCGTGTGTCCTTGCTCCAGTAAGAGCGAAGCGGCAACGCTGCTGTCAACGCCGCCGGACATCGCAAGTAATAGGTGTGACATAATCGAGTCGTCAGTAAGTCGTAAAGTGCTATGCAACAGTTTACTAAAAAATACGAATTGTAAACGTCGGCTGGCAAAAATTTTCTTTTTTCCTGTAACCACCGGGCAAATTTTCATCATAGTAGGGTAGAATGTCCCCTTACCCTTTTTTGAAAAGGAGAAAATATGCCTGAGCAATCCTGTGCCAAATGCGGTCGCCCTGTTGAGACCGATAAACCCTGTTCCCACTGCCTGCTCCAACTCGCTGCCCAGCCGACCGACGTAAACGAAACAACCCTTGATCTTGAGGCAATACGTCGTGCTTTTTCGCAACTTGAAATCCTCGAACCAATCGGTCGCGGCGGAATGGGAACCGTGTTCAAGGCGAGGCAGCCGAAACTTGACCGGTTTGTCGCCCTGAAAATTCTTGCCGCTGACTTTGAATCCAAACCGTCGTTCGCCGAACGCTTCGCCCAGGAAGGGAAACTGCTTGCCAGACTGAATCATCCAAACATTGTCGCCGTGTACGATTTCGGCGAGAGCGGTGGGTTCTATTACCTGCTCATGGAATACGTTGACGGCGTAAACCTGCGGCAGGCGATGCAGGAAGAGCGTTTCACCCCGGAACAGGCAATTGCGATTGTTCCGAAAATCTGCGATGCTTTGCAATACGCTCATGACGAAGGGGTCTTGCACCGCGACATCAAGCCGGAAAACATTTTGCTCGACGCCAAAGGCCGCGTCAAAATCGCCGACTTCGGGATTGCGAAGATTGTGACGGCTGAAAGGCAGGAGGCAGAGGTCTTTCACACCCAAACGGGGCAAATTCTCGGAACACCGTCGTACATGGCTCCGGAGCAGCTTCACGATCCGAACCGGGTGGATCATCGGGCGGACATTTACTCGCTTGGAGTGGTGTTTTACGAGCTTCTCACCGGTGAGTTGCCGCAAGGCTATTTCTCACCACGTCCCAGTGAAAAAACGCCGGTCGGGGCCGACATCGACAGTATCGTCCTCAAAGCCATGCACGCCGAACGCGAAAAACGGCAGCAATCGGCGGAGGAGATGAAAACGGAAATCGAAACGGCCGCCGCCGGAGCATCCGAACCGCCGAAAAAACAGAGTTGGTGGGACAAAATCGACGCCGAAATGAAAACCTGGCCGGTTTGGTTAACGACTCTCGTCTTCTGCTTTGTTGCTTTGGTGTTGGTAAAGTTCGTTCCACTCATGATTGTGGTGTTCTTGTTTTTGATTTTTGCATGGGCAATCCTGCGTTTCCGGAAATGGATACTGTCGCTGGCTTGGCGGAGAGGGAAAAAAGAAAAATGAAACAGTCAATTTTTAAACGACTTATGGTATGAAACCGATTCCTTTCCAAACAACCCACTGGAGCGTGGTCCTCGCGGCGAAGGGGGACGACACGAAAGCGAAGGCGGCTTTGCAGGAACTTTGCGAATCGTATCGGGCACCGATCCTGCGGTACGTGGAGCGTGTGGTGCGGACCGATTCGCCGCAGCGGTACGGCAGCCGCAATGCGGAAGATTTAACGCACGATTTTCTCGTCCGGTTGCTCGAAGGAAAAATGTTTGGACATCTCCAGCGGCGCGAAGGCCGCGACGGTTGTTTTCGAGCTTATCTCCTGGGAGCGGTTCGGCATTTCCTCTCCAACGTCCGCCAGCGGGAAAAACCTTTTGACCGATACTCCGTGCCGATTCCCGACGAAATCTTGCAAATCGAGGACGACGACGCAATCTTCGACCACGATTGGGCGCAAACCACGATTGACCGGGCAATCGTTTCTCTTGGCGACGCACCGGAAACGCAAACGCTTTTACCGTACCTGACTCGGGAACTGACGGCGGAAGATCGTGAGCGGCTTACGGCGAAACTCGACAAGTCGGAAACTGCCGTCAAGGTCGCTCTGCATCGGTTGCGAAAAAAATTCCGCGAAGCCGTCCGAAAACAGATCGCTTGTACTGTGGAATCCGAATCGGAAATCGCCGCCGAACTTGACCACCTCATCCGGGCATTGTAGGTGCATCGTTTTGCGTCTATAATTCAGTTGTGTTAAGTTACAAATGAGACTATTATTCATCCCTGTCGCCCCATGTCCCTGCGCAATTTTCTCGCCGTATTGTTCGTTTGTACCGTAATACCGCTTCAGGCGGAAACCTTGACGCTCACGCTGCTCGACGAGTCCGGTACGCCGATTCCGCAAGCGAAGTTCTCGTACTGGGGCGATCCGCAGCCGCGTGACGCTCCCGACTTCAGAAAGTACACCGAAACGAACGAAAACGGTCAGTACACCGTTGAATTTGATCCCAATACGCAAAAATCACTGGTGTTCATCTTCGAATCGCCCGGCTACGCTCCGTTTCACGCCGCTTGGGGAGACAAGGACAGCAACATTACACATGATCCGATCCCTGCCGAATACTCGGTCAAACTGGAAAAAGCAATCACCATTGGCGGTGTCGTTCTTGACCCCGACGGTAAACCGCTGGCCGGGGCGAGCATTGATTTCTCCGTTCCTTGGGGAAAACGTGTCCGGATCAAGCAGCCGGACTACTACGTTTGCGGTTGCCGGGCAAAGACCGACGAGAACGGCGTCTGGAAATACGAATCGGTTCCAAGCGACCTGCTCGATTCTGATGTCGGCATTATGTTCAAACATCCCGACTACATGAACACGCAAAAGCGGTTCAAATCTGCTGACCTGGTCCCCAACGCTGAAGGGACGTTTACTCAATCGGTGCAGTTGGAACAAGGCATCACGATCACGGGCCGGGTTACGGATATCGCCGGAAATCCGGTTGTCGGGGCGATTGTCGTTGGACGGAACACCGAATACGGTCTCGACAACGGGCAAGCGGAAACAAACGAAAACGGCGAATACTCGCTCAAAAACTGGGGCGAAAGCCGCGATGCTTACGTCGGCGTCTGGAAAGCCGGGATGATGTCGGCTCTGAAAAGTTTGCCTGCCGTTGAAAAGGCGAATCCGCCGGTCGTTAACTTCACGTTGCAACCGGCGGGAAAACCGGTTACGTTTAAGATCGTCGATAAAAACGGCGAATCGATCAAGGGATTCTCCATTGCCATTGAACGCTGGGGAAATCACCGGCTTGTCAGCGATATTCTCCTGACCGGTACGGACAATCGCCCGGAAACGGACGAAAATGGACGCTGGACCTGGAGGGAAGCCCCGGAAAGCGAAGTCGTGTTTGACATGTTTCTGAACGAAAACCACATGGACGTTCGGGGAAAATCGGTCGTTCCCCGCGACGAAGAATACGTCTTCGTTTCAGGAGACCCGCTGAAAATTTCCGGCAAAGTTACCGACGAAGAAACCGGTGAAACAATCCCGACGTTTAATGTTTATTTCGGTCGAACGTTTTCGAACAAAGATCGAATTTACTGGGACATCAGGCATGGTGCCGGCGGCGACGGAGCCTACCGCGTCGGCGACAACGACGTCAAGTTCGATGTTGCTGTCAAGATTGAAGCGGACGGCTACGAAACGGTCATTTCGCGGGACATCCAACCGGACGAAGGGAGCATTACGCTTGACTTTGCCCTGAAAAAATTACCACCTGAGAAAGCGGCGGGAATTCGCGGGACGCTCTTGGCTCCCGACGGCACACCGGCAACGGACGCAAACGTTGCAATGGCAACGCACGGCAACGGCAGGCCGTATATTATGAGCGGTCGCTTGTACCAGGAGCAGGAACCGTACACGACTTCGACCGACAAAGAGGGCAAGTTCAAATTTGCGTACATCGATTTCGAACAGGAATCTCAACAGTATCGCGGTCGACCGGACCGACAGAAGGTCGATTATATTCTCTTTTTCCTGCATGGCACCGGCTTTAAGCGGATTACCCAACAGGAATGGGAGTCGCTGGAAGAGGACAAAATCGTAACGCTTGAACCGTGGGGACGGATCGAAGGAACCGTCAAGGTCGGCACACAGCCGGGCAAGAACCTGCCGCTCCAGTGCGGGATTTCATTCGACGGCGAGGGTTTCATGTACGGAAACGAGCCGCACATGTACCTGCAATACGACACAACGGCCGACGATTCGGGCCGATTCTCGTTTGAACGGGTTCCGGCAAGTTTCGTGACGGTATCACGAACGATTCGCTTTCATGACACCGGACGTAGCCACTCTTCGACGAGTTCCCATTCGGCGGACAAGATCGAATTGAAACCCGGCGAGACGGCAACGGTTGCGCTTGGCGGAGTCGGTCGGCCCGTAACCGGCAAGCTGGAACCGTCGGCGGAGTTTGCGGTACCGCCCGACTGGACGTTTTCGTACATTGAATGTGCTCCGATTCCGGAAAAGATCGATTATCCCGACCTCACGGAACTGCGGAAAAAAATGATGCCGAAAGAGCTTCTTGAAGCCATTGAAGTACGTGATTATGAAAAACTTCAGGAATTGTACAAAACATGGAACGAAACCGAATACGGCAAAAAATTCCAGGCCGCCGTTGAGGAAATGACCAAAGACGCAAAGGCCGCCCAAGAGCGAAACCAGGCAAAACAGGTCAAGCGGCGGGTTTGTGCGGTTGCCAAAGACGGAACGTTTCGGCTGGACGACATCCCGCAAGGGGAATGGCGATTGACGGTAACGCTTGAAGCACCGCCGCCGACAATGGATAGTTGCGGAACCGGCGGACGCATCGGTACGCTGGAGCACCGATTCACGGTAGAGGAAATTCCCGGCGGGTTGTCGGACGAACCGACGGATGTCGGTACGCTGGAAGTTCGGCAGCTTGCCCAACAGAGGCCGATACCGCAAGTGGGCGAAACGGCACCGGAGTTTGAAATCCTCAAAATCAAGCCGCTCGCTACCGACGAGGAGTTTGAGGAGAGCGGCGAAAAATTACGGCTTTCCGATTATCGCGGGAAATACGTGATTCTTGATTTTTGGGCGATGTGGTGCGGCCCCTGTTTGGCGAAATTGCCGGAACTCAAGAAACTGTACGAAAAAATCAGGGACGACGAGCGTTTCGTGCTGATCGGAATCAGTCTTGACCCTGCAAAATCGGAAGAAAAGCTCGGCAGGACTGTCGCCCGCCTGAAAATCGACTGGCTGCAAGGCTGGTCGGGCGACTGGGACTCGGCGACGGCCCGAACCTACGGTATCAACTCGATCCCGGCTTTGCTACTGATCGGTCCCGACGGCAAAGTGTTGCTTTCAAACCCAGACGTCGCGGAATTGATGAAAAAAATCGAAGGAATTCAGGAAAAATAGGACGTTGTATGGTAAGACTTTCAGGTGAAATTTTACGTACAATGACTAATCACGGATCACTAACCACTAACCACTAACCACTTCTATGAGAATCGGCGTACTTTGCAGCGGCGGGGATGCTCCCGGGATGAATGCCTGCCTTCGGGCGATTGTGCGGGCGGCGGTGTGTACCGGCGATGAGGTCGTTGGTATCATGCACGGATACCAGGGCATTTTCGACGAGGAATTTTACACACGGACCGACGCGGAAAAACGGTTCGGATCAACGTCCGGTCTCGGAATGCGGTCCGTTTCCGGCTTGTCCAAACAAGGAGGAACAGTGCTGTACAGCAGCCGTTGCCAACGCTTTACGACGGCGGAAGGCCGGCAGGAAGCGGCGGCAATTCTCCGCAAGTACGGCTTTGACGCCCTGCTCCCCATCGGCGGCAACGGCACGCTCAGCGGCGCACTCGAACTCGGGAAAGTCTGGGACGGGCAGATTATCGGTTTGCCGGGCACGATTGACAACGACCTGCTCGGCACCGACGCGACCATCGGTTTCGCAACGGCGGTCAACACGGCGGTCGAAGCCGTTGACAAACTCCGTGACACCGCCGGTTCGCACAGCCTGATGTTTCTCGTTGAAGTCATGGGACGCCATTGCGGCGATATTGCACTCTACACGGCCATCGCATCCGGAGCGGAATTGGTTTGCGTTCCGGAAATTCCGACCGACGTGAATCATCTCGTCGCCAATCTCAAACGGATCAAACAACTTGGCAAAACGTCCGTGATGATGATCGTTGCGGAGGGGGACGACCTCGGTGACGCCATGTGCATTCAGGAGAAACTCAAGGAAGCCGGGAATCCTTTCGAATCCCGGGTCGTGGTGCTCGGTCATACGCAACGAGGCGGTTCCCCGGTCCCGGCGGACCGGATTCTTGCGTCGGAACTCGGCTGCTTTGCCGTCGATTCGCTCCATCGGAACGAAACCGGAAAAATGGCCGGAATCCTCGGCGGAGCACTAACGCTGACACCACTGGAAGAATGTGTCCGTGGACATCGCCAAATCACGACGGAAAAATTGCACCTGCTACAGGTCATTGCGGGATAGTTCCCGAGGAACAGAGTATCGTAAGATCACGTTGGTTTTTGCGCAATCATAAGGACAGGAACGAATAGAAAGGCGATTCCCGGTGAAAAAGTAAACGAAAAGTCATCTGTGGCCTTGATTTTTTTTGCAAAATTATGGACAATCAATGAGGTTGGCTATGGACAATCAATGAGGTTGGCGTTGTCTGTTCTTAACTTTGTTTTTCCATGCCGCAAACAGCTCTCGTTATTTATCAGGAATCAAAAGGCGATGCGCCGTTGATCGATTGGCTTGAGAAGCTACCGGAAAAAGTACGAGCCAAGGTCGATGCAAAAGTGGAATTACTTGCCAAATTCGGTCACGAACTGCGACGACCACACGCCGATTATCTTCAGGACGGTATTTATGAACTACGGATTGGTTTTCAAAAAAGAAATTACCGCATCTTGTATGCGTTCATCGGTCACCAAATTGCCCTGTTGACACACGCGATCGTTAAGGAAAGTCGTGTTCCGCCAAAGGAAATTGACGAAGCGATCCTTTGCAGAACCAAGTGGGAAGCCGTCCCGAAAACACACTCTTTTGAGGAGAAAAAATGACAAGCACGATATTGAAACAAAAACCGCGTCGTCCGTCGAAATGTTCGGTGAGACTCAATCGCGTTAACCCTCCCCCGAAAACAACCGATGCCGTCGCCATTATCCATAAACGCTTTATTGAAGGGCGGCCGGAGTTGGAAGCGTACCTTGTCGAGGAACGCGAGCGGCTCATGATAGCCGGCTGGATTTACGATCTGCGCACAAAGGCAGGCATGACCCGCTCGGCATTGGCTAGAAAGGTCGGACTGAAAGCTGCCGACATTAATCGCCTTGAAGAGTCCGACTACGAAGGACACTCCCTGCCGACGTTACGAAAAATCGCCGCCGTATTCGGAATGCGCCTCGAATTCACCTTCACGCCGCTCGAAAAATAAAAAACGTACATTAAAACAGAGCCGCAATCGCAAGATTGCATTGGTTTTTGCGCAATCTTACGATTGCGGCTCTGATAGATAAAATCTCAAAACGGAAATACTACCAAAAATTCATGTTGAACGAAAACGCGACATTATCGATTAGTTCTTCGGAAGAGACGAAAACATTGCGTCCCAAGCACGGTGTTCCCGTTGGGCTTTGGGTTCGTTGTCCCGGTTGCCAGGCGACAATCTTTCGAAAAGTAGCGGAAAAACGGATGGACGTCTGTCCGGAATGTGATTATCACTGGTACGTTTCCGCCCAAGAACGAATCAAACAGGTTCTGGACGACGGCACGTTCGAGGAATGGGACGCCGATTTGATTTCCGGCGACCCGCTCGAATTCGTCGATCGCAAGCCGTATCCGCAGCGGATTCTGGAAGATCAACAACTTACCGGTCTCAAAGAAGCGGCCATCGTCGGAAGCGGGCATGTACGAGCAAGAAAAGTCGCGTTCGGCGTCACGGATTCCCGGTTCATCATGGGGAGCATGGGGTCGGTCGTCGGCGAAAAACTGACCCGGGCGGTCGAGCGAGCAACGGAGCAGAAATTACCGCTGATTATCGTGTCCGGTTCCGGCGGCGGTGCAAGAATGCACGAAGGTATCCTTTCCCTGATGCAAATGGCGAAAGTTTCCGCAGCCTTGGCACGATTTCACCAATCCGGCGGTCTTTTCATTTCCGTGCTGACCAATCCGACAATGGGCGGCGTCGCGGCAAGTTTCGCGCTGCTCGGCGATCTCGTGTTCGCGGAGCCGAAAGCCCTGATCGGATTCGCCGGACCGCGAACGATCAAAGCGACGATTCGGATTGAACTGCCCAAGGGGTTTCAGACAAGCGAATTCCTGCTGGAACACGGATTCATCGACCGAATCGTCAACCGTGCCGACCTCAAAAGCGAAATCGCACGGGCAATCGACTACTGCGGAAAATGAACTCCTGCAAACATCTGTTTTTCGACAGGATTCACAGGATCATCGAGAAATTCCCTTGATAAAATCCCCCAAAACATCTTCCATGCCGGGCTGACCGATTTCTTGCAAGCTGTATTCCACACGGGTATTGGGCTTGTTGATCCGAATGACGCGGCCCAAATCAATTGGTGTAGCGATAATTACGCTGTCGCAGTCGGTACGCTCAATCGTCGCCGTCAAATCCCGGATTTGCTCGTCGCCGTAACCCATTGCCGGAAGTAGCTTTCCGACATTGGGATAAATGCGGAACGTTTCTGCCAGTTTGCCCACCGCATAAGGTCGCGGATCAATAATTTCCGCCGCTCCGAAGCGTTTGGCCGCAACGACGCCGGCCCCGATTTTCATCTCGCCATGTGTCAAAGTCGGACCATCTTCGATCACCAAAACCCGTTTGCCCCGTATGATTTCCGG
The DNA here is from genome assembly GCA_964576215.1 of uncultured Planctomycetaceae bacterium. Taxonomy (GTDB): domain Bacteria; phylum Planctomycetota; class Planctomycetia; order Pirellulales; family Thermoguttaceae; genus JAVBSX01. The sequence continues at coordinate 2,070 of CAZNVM010000230.1, read as the reverse complement.
CTTTTCCACGGAGATCGTCGAAGCGGCATCCACGACCACGGCTCGCGGGTTCACTCGTTCGATATTGGCTCTCACCGCCTGGATGTTCTCGAAATCGGCACTGTCGATCTTATTGATGACCACCACATCCGCCAGACGCAACGTTATTTCGCCGGGATAATATGAAAGCTCGTGGCCCGGTCGGTGCGGGTCCACCACCGTCACCATCAGGTCGGGGCGGTAGAACGGGAAGTCATTGTTTCCGCCGTCCCACAGGATGACGTCGCAGCCGCTCGGATCGTTTTCCGCCGCACGCAGAATCGCTTCGTAGTCCACACCGGCGTAGATCACGTTTCCCCGGGCGATATGAGGTTCGTACTCCTCCATTTCCTCAATGGTGCAACGGTGCTTGGTAAGGTCGGCAATCGTGGCGAAACGTTGTACCTTTTGCGCTTCAAGATCACCGTAGGGCATAGGATGGCGGACGGCAATGACTTTCAAGCCTTTTCCCATCAAAATTTCCACGATCCGGCGTGACGTTTGGCTTTTGCCGCAACCTGTCCGTGCCGCCCCGACGGCGATGACCGGCTTGGTGCTTTTAAGCATCGTTCTTTTCGGGCCGAGCATCGCAAAATCGGCCCCGGCGGCGTTGACTCTGGCTCCGATTCCCATAACGAAGGAGTAGGGGACATCGCTGTAGGCAAAAACGCAGGCATCGGCATCGAGGTCTTTGATGAGCCGTTCCAGATCATCCTGAGCATAGATGGGAATCCCGTCGGGATAAAGGCTTCCGGCAAGCGAAGCTGGATACTTGCGTCCTGCGATGTCGGGAATCTGTGCGGCGGTGAAGGCAACGACCTTGTAGGCGGAGTTGTCTCTGTAAAAGGTGTTAAAATTGTGAAAATCACGCCCTGCTGCACCAATGATGATAATTTTACGTTGTGTCATGGAATTTCCTTTTTGAGGTTAAAGAGTCGGAAACCTTGTAACAGCAATTGTACACATAACCGTGATTTGTCAATTGACCCGGATGCGTTTGTCCCCCCGTTTTGTCCCCCCTTGGAAAGGAAGGGATCGAAAGTAGAATGGCGTGGTGTGAAGATGTTGCCGAACTGGCGGAATGGCAGACGCGGCAGACTCAAAATCTGCTATCCTTACGGATGTCCCGGTTCAAGTCCGGGGTTCGGTATTTTCAGCGTTTTGTGCGTTTTTCGCAAGGGACCGCAAAATCTCGCAAAGGCTTGTAATCTAAAGAGTTACGGGCCTTTTTCTTTGGACTCGAAAATCTCGTTTGCGGCTGTTTGCGAGGTAATTCCAGACCTTACAGCAGGAAAAATCGCAGGAAAAACAGGGAGCGGTTAATGACCGCATTGCCCTATAATTTCCGGCTCTTTCCTGTGGGCGATCTGTTGTCGTTTGGATTCAATCGCAGGAAAAATCCTCCTTTTCATCGCGTAAACGCCGGATTGAATCACGTTTCGTTACATTGGAACGATATTGACGCGCTTTATTACACGGTTCAGTATCGGGAAGGCGGCGCAGCATGGACGACCGCCTATACCGGAAACGGTACATCAACAACGATTTCCGGCCTCAAGGCAAACACGGCCTATAAAGTCAAGTGCAAAGCCGTGTTGGACCACAGCGGGAGCGGCGGCGGTGAAGGTGAAGAAGAACCCGATGACGGTGAAGGTGAAGAAGAACCCGGCGACGGTGAAGGTGAAGAAGAACCCGGCGACGATGAAGTTTCGGAAACAATCACCGTAAAGTGGGAAACGGATACAAAAAAATGGGACGGCAAAGAAGAGACCCGTCCGCAATTTTCCAGCTGGTATTTTTTGCGACACGAATTGCCTCGAAGTGCGGCAGTTTCTCGGCGGTCGCAAGATCGACTTGGCCGAGTACCTCTATGAGGAGCCGTCGGAGTTTGAGGTGTGGCGGTTGCAAGGGGTTCCGTACCGGAGCTTCCCGGAGATGGTCGCTGCGAGAATGAGCGAGTTCGTCGGGACGCGCTACGGCTGGTTCCATGCGTTCAACGCGATCTTTTTACGTTTCGTCAGGATTTACGGAAGCCGCGAGTGCAGAAAGCGC
>CAZNVM010000229.1:0-2013 GCA_964576215.1 uncultured Planctomycetaceae bacterium | reverse complement strand
TACCGGTGGTGGAACATTTCCGGCCGGAGTTTTTGAGACACAGGAACAAGCGGAAGATTGGATCAAAGAAAATGGCGTGGAAGGTTGCCTGACCCGTTATCCTGTGGGTGAAAGCCTGTATGATTATGCGATTCGCAAGGCATTTTTCAAGCCCGAAAGAGACAATCAAAAAACACCGAAATTCAAAGGAGAATTTTCTTGCGCATACCTGGAACACTATCATTACGAGATTGATGAAACGACGGGAACCTATTATGAAGGTTGCTTCCTGAGCAAAACGGACACCTGAAATGTCAACATATCCACCTTATTTTTCCTGAAAAACAACCTTAGTAACTCACAATCGGCCAAAAAACCAACCTTATTCCCTTATCCGACCTCGGGGGAAAAATAAGGGAATAAGGGGGATGTGCTGGGGTTCGCGTAGTTACTAAGGGAATAAGGGAGCAAAAACGGGTACGAAACCTTAACAATTACATTTATAGTCAAGTCTTATATTCACCTAACCATTCATGTTTGCCCATTTTTTCATTCGACGTCCGGTTTTCGCTTGCGTGATTTCTTTGCTGATCATCCTGATCGGCTTGGTGTCCGTTTTTTCGCTTCCTGTGGCCCAGTATCCCGATATTGTGCCGCCGACGGTGATGATTCAGGCGATGTATCCCGGGGCAAACGCGGAAGATGTCGTCAACTCCGTTTGCATCCCCATCGAGCAGGTCGTCAACGGCGTGGACAACATGCTCTACATCCAATCCTCCTGCACAAGCGACGGGGGATGTGCAATCACGGTGACATTCGAAGTCGGCACCAATCCCGACATGGCGACGGTCAATGTGCAAAACCGCGTCAAACAGGCGGAACCGATTCTGCCGGAAGAGGTGCGACGCCAGGGTGTCAACGTCTCCAAGCGGGCCTCCAACTTCATCATGTTCATGAGCATCGTCGATTCCGAGATGCTCAAAGAACAGTTGGCCCAAAAAGGGGGTGGGCCTCAGCACGAAATCAAGCGAATAGGATGGGTCGAACGGATTCTTGTCTTTCTCGGTCTTGGAAAAACGGATACTGTTGAGGAAAACCTCGCCGCAAGGTTGTCGGAACTCGAACATACCGGCCAGGAAGACGACGGCGGTTACGTTGAACGAAAAGACCCCACCTACTTGTCCAATTACACGAATCTTTACATCAAGGATACCCTTTCCCGGATTGATGGCGTCGGCAACGTGAACGTTTTCGACACGAAAACATTCAGTATGCGGCTTTGGCTTGATCCGGAAATTTTGGCCGCCCGAAAAATTTCCGTTCAGGAAATCATCGCCGTTCTGAGGGAACAAAACGTTCAAGTCGCTTCCGGCCGGGTCGGGGAGCAACCGGTTCCCAAAGACCAGGCGATGACCATTCCGATCATTACGCTTGGCCGCCTGGCGAATGTGGAACAATTTCAGGAAATTGTCCTGCGAACCGGAAAAGATCGACAGATTCTCAAGCTCAAAGATGTCGCTGTCATCGAATTGGGGGCACTTTCCTACTCCGCCGAATCCGTCATGGATGGTATTCGCTCTTGTGCGCTCGCGGTGAGTCAACAGCCGGGGGCCAACTCGATCAAAGTCGCTCAAGAGGTTCGCAAGGAAATGCGCAACATGCAAAAGGAATTGCGGCGGAACTGACTTGATTATTTTATCGGCTATGACGCAACGAAATTCGTGGAAACGTCGATTTTCGAGGTCGTCGATACATTGATCCTTGCCGTATTTTTTGTCGTCGGTACGGTCTATATCTTCCTCCAGGACTGGAGGGCGGCGATGATTCCGACGCTGACGATTCCCGTGTCGCTCATCGGGGCGTTCTTCTTTATGATGCTTTTCGGCTTCACGATTAACACGCTTACATTGTTCGGGTTGATCCTCGTGATCGGGATCGTGGTGGACGACTCGATTGTCGTGGTCGAAAACACGCAGCGTATTATTGATGAAGAACGCTGCCCGGCACAAGAGGCGGCCCATAAATCAATGGACC
>CAZNVM010000228.1:0-2132 GCA_964576215.1 uncultured Planctomycetaceae bacterium | reverse complement strand
CCGAAGGTTAATGCCATACTTGGTCCACCATCAATAGGTGGTGTCACACTCCAGGACCCGGTCGAACCCGGAAATCCGGCGGCGGGTCGTTCCTGGTGGGGCTGGGTTGAAGACACCATTTGCGAGCCAACCCATGACTGGTTGCACTCGATGTTTTTCGACGTGAAGTTCAACTCGGACAAGATTCGCCAGCGGCAGGAGCTTAACAGCATTGCCGTTGCGGAGCTTGGCGGGCCGTTGTATCCGTTCCAGGATAAAGCGGAGGAGATGGCCATGCAATTTGCGGGCATGATGTCCGGAACGAGTGGTATCATCATGCTCGACATAGCAACGGACCGCGCCCAGCCGGTGCTCGACCGCTGCATTAGCGGCGCGTTTCTCAGTGCCCCAGCCATCATTGGTGTCATCGGCGAAGCCGGTAGCTTGGCCAAAGGTTTTAAGCAAGAAGCGAAGGCGGCGAATAAAGCGAGTATCAAACTTGGTGATGATTTGTATGTTGGTGGGTATTACTCGGCAAAAAAAGCAATTAAAGACGGTCAACTTACTGTTCATCATATCGTTCAGAAAGCAGTAAGTCCAAAAGGTAGAGGAGGTTTTGGTATAATTATGCGAAAGGATTTGCATGCACTTACGAGAAGTTATTGCTCAAATCCGTCCAAAAACGAAACTCTTCGACAAAGTCTGGCTAGAGATATCATGGATATCAAACGAATCTTACAAAATGCAGGGTATGATCGGAAAATTGTTAATCAACAGTTAAAAGAGTTGATACGGTTGAATAAAACATTACCAGGTTTTTAACAAGTGAATGATAAACGATGCAAAATGAATTAACTGTAGAAAGTGCTCTTGATTTTTTGCGCAATCATCAGCCAATGCCGAATACCGACAAAGTTGATTGTGAAGATTTATTGAGAGAATATGACAATGTGATTAACTTTTTCATATCCCATCCTGACATACGCGCTGTTCCGCTATTTTTTGGTTCGTTCGGCGGTGGTGATGGGCACGGTGTTTACCAGTATGTACACGAAGTTATCAAGGCTTTTCCCGTTGACGTGATTGCTCCTCACATAATCATGGCTTTACACTCTGAATCTGAAGATATTCGTGCATATGCTGGCGAATTTTCGTTTCATCTAAAGCCATACGCTCCACTAATCAGACCGTTGTTCGAACGACTTACCGATCCCAATCCTGATATACGCACATGTGCTGTTTATGGCCTTTCCTTCCAACACTCAAAGTTCTTGAAAGAATCTCTAATAGAGCTGTGTGAAAATGAAAAAGAGCAAGACGTAAAGGCAGCTTATGCGGAATTATTTGAATTGATGAATGATCCCGAACAGCCATGCTACTATGGTACTGTACTTGTCCAAGAGGTTTCATCTGACCAAAAACCGTCAGTTTCGGCCCCGATTTTTATAAAAAATTCTGAGTGACACCAAGATTGTGACATTAACCACCTTCCCCGACAATTCAAAAGCCCCATGAGCGACAGCGAATCCTTTCTTGATCGAATTGCCCGAACATTGTTCGGCAATTCTCGGTCGAAAAAGCCGAAGGCCGTCAATACGCGCCGCCTTCAATTCGAGCCGTTGGAATCGCGAGAAATGCTTGCCGTCGGCCCGATTGCGGACGCTGAATGTTCGATGCCGGTGAGATGTCACACGGAAATACAAAGCTCATGTCAGGTGTTCCAAGACGGAGAGATGGAATTTTCACACGGAGGCACAGAGACACAAAGAATTTCTAGCCCTTGCGCCTCCGTGTCTTTGTGCGAGAAAATTTCCGCAGTGGCCGCACAATGGTCCGCCGACGTTCTTGACATGTTTTTCGAGAGCTACAATGACACCATCGATTACGGCACGACCAGATATTTTGATTTTTCGACAACACCCCATCAATGCGAGAGCACAACTCAAGTGCTGGACTGGAGTTACACCGTTACGAATGGTGTCATGTCGAACGAAAAGTATTGGGAATCGCGCGTTGGCTTTGGTGTCACGGTGGCCCATAGCGTTTACAATAGCAGCGGGCATAACGAGTGGAACGGTGCCGGTGCCGCCAGCTGGGAGAAGCTCGACTGGACCGGCACGGAGAAATACGGTTACAATAACGTTCGCACGGAT
>CAZNVM010000227.1:0-3968 GCA_964576215.1 uncultured Planctomycetaceae bacterium | reverse complement strand
CGGGGAGCGTGTCGAGTTTACTCTGCTTCCGCGCGGGGCAAGCCCCGCCGCTAACGGTAGAAAGAACGAACACGCGAAAACCTTGCGGCTCTTTGTTGGTTTTTCACGCTCTGTTTGTCGACGGACTGATTGGACGATGCCCGACGATTTTTCTTGATTTCTTCTTCGAGACCCTATGCCCGGCACTCTTTTTTTGGTAAAATCCCGACGACGTTTATTTTTCGGATAATCGAAACGATCAGTCCGTTCACACAGTTTTAACAATGAAAATGAACATGAAATGCACCGCCTTGTCCACGCTCTTTTTCCTGGTCTTGGGAACCGCAACCTCCTTTGCGGCAACCGACGTTCCTCCGAGTCCCTGGAGTCCGGTCGAAGGGAAAATCTTGTCGATCTTCGCCAAGGACGTTAATTCCAAAAATCCTCATCCGGAATACCCCCGACCCCAGTTGGTCCGAAAACAATGGGTCAATCTGAACGGTCTCTGGGATTACGCGATTACCGGCGAAAACGACGTACAACCGGAAAATTTCGACGGGAAAATCCTCGTTCCGTTCGCAATTGAATCCGCTCTGTCCGGCGTCGGCAAAAAAGTCGGTCCCGACAACCGTCTTTGGTACAAGCGAACCTTTACCGTTCCCGCCGATTGGCAAGGAAAACGGATTCGCCTGAATTTCGGAGCCGTCGATTGGGATTCGACCGTCTTTGTCAACGGTAAAAAAATCGGCAATCACAAAGGCGGATACAGCCCATTCTCTTACGACATTACCGACGCTTTGACCGAAAGCGGCGAACAAACGCTGATCGTTTCCGTTTGGGATCCGACCGATTTGCGCGGCGGAACGCAACCTCGCGGCAAGCAGCACAGCAATCCGCACGGAATCTGGTACACCGCCGTCACGGGAATCTGGCAAACCGTCTGGATTGAACCGGTTGCCGAAACGTTTATCCAGAAAATCAAAGCGGTTGCGAATCTTGAGGACAGCACGGTTACGTTCAACTTCGACATTCCCGGCGTTCAAGACGGCGATAAAATCGAAGCAACCGTTCTTTCCGCGGGAAATCGGGGTCTGGTACGAAACCGGTCCGTCGCTACTCCAATCGCCGGCAAAAAAGAGGCCGCCGGTTCACCGCTTGTCGTCAAAATCAAAAATCCGAACCTCTGGACACCGGACTCGCCGTTCCTTTACGACGTGAAATTCCAGCTTCTCCGCGACGGAAAAGCGATTGACACCGTTGATTCCTACTTTGCGATGCGGGACATCAAACTCGGCAAATGCGACAAGGGAATTACGCGAATTTTGCTCAACGGGAAATTTCTGTTCCAGCATGGACCGCTTGATCAAGGTTGGTGGCCGGACGGACTTTACACCGCTCCGACCGACAAAGCACTCGAATACGACGTGATTCGGACGAAAGATTTCGGTTTCAATATGCTCCGCAAGCACGTCAAAGTGGAGCCGGACCGGTTCTATTACCATTGCGACCGGCTCGGAATGCTCGTTTGGCAGGACATGCCCAGCGGCGACAAGTACATCGGTCCCAAGGACGACGACGCCGAGCGAACACCGGAATCGGAAGCCCAGTTCCGTGCTGAGCTAAAGGAAATGATTCACTCGCTTGATAATCACCCGTGCATTGTGATTTGGGTTCCGTTCAACGAAGGTTGGGGCCAATTCAAAACGGGAGAAATCGTCAATTACTGCCGTGAGCTTGATTCGACGCGATTGGTCAACAGTGCCAGCGGTTGGACGGAACGCGGAGTCGGCGACATGCACGATATTCACATTTACCCCGGTCCTGCGATGCCGCCGGTGGAGGAGAATCGGGCCATTGTGCTCGGCGAATACGGTGGGCTTGGGATGCCGATCAAGGGACATACCTGGCAGGACGACAAAAACTGGGGATACCAATCGTTCGATGAAAAGGAAGCACTTTTCAAACGTTATGACCAGTTGAATCGGGCGTTGCATCCGATGATCGCCAAGGGGCTTTCCGCCGCAGTTTACACCCAAACGACCGACGTGGAAATCGAAGTCAACGGTTTGATGACTTATGACCGGGCGGTTGACAAGTTTGACGCCAAGCGGCTCAAAGCGAGTAACAACGGTTTGCGTTCCGCCCCCCCGACCGTCAAAACGATCATTCCGACCGCCAAGGAAGAGGCGTCCGTCTGGAAATACACGACGGAAAAACCGGCGGACAACTGGAACCAGGCCGATTTTGACGACTCCGGTTGGAAGGAAGGAGAAAGCGGGTTCGGAACGAAAACGACGCCGAACACGACCGTTCGTACGGAGTGGAACACGAGCGATATATGGATTCGCAAGACGATTGAACTTGACGCCGACACCGTTCGGGCCGCCGACAAGCTGGTACTGAATCTTTACCATGACGAGGATTGCGAAGTCTTCATCAACGGGGTTCAGGTGTTTGCGGCGAAAGGGTTCATCACCACGTACACCACCAAGGAGATGAACGTGGGCGATTTGCGAAAGGCACTCAAGGTGGGTGCGAACACCATCGCCATTTCCTGCAAACAAACCACCGGCGGTCAATACATTGATGCCGGACTCCTGCAAGTGATCCCTCCGGCAAACCCCGGAAAACGATTGTGGTAGTTTTTTTTAATTACGAATTATGAATTACGAATTACGAATTTACGAATGAAGAAATGTTTCGTATGATTTGGTAATTCGTAATTCGTAATTCGTAATTCGTAATTCCCATGAAGTGTCCCTATTGCCGACATGACAATGACCGTGTGGTCGATACCCGCGCCGGAGAGGAAGGGTATGTCGTGCGCAGAAGGCGGCTTTGTTGCGAGTGCAATAAACGATATACAACTTACGAGCGGGTCGAGTCGATTTCGGTGCATGTCCGAAAGCGGGACGGGGCCCGTGTTCCGTTCGACCGGGACAAACTGCGGCGCGGTCTGGAACGGGCTTGTTGGAAACGTCCGATTTCCGATGCGCAAGTTTCCACTCTGCTCGCAGAGGTCGAAAACGAAATTGACCAGCTTTTCACGACGGAGGTCGAAAGCCGTTTCATCGGCGAAATCGTGATGGGACTCCTGCGCGATCTCGATCAGGTCGCTTATGTTCGATTTGCGAGCGTGTATCTTCATTTCAAGGATGCACAGGATTTCGCCAATGAACTGAGACCAATGCTCGGCAAAAACTGGTGAATTGGGAAATTGGAAATCGGAAATCGGAAATAGGGCTTGCTTTTCTCCCGATTCCCGATTCCCAATTCCCAATTCCCAATTCCCGATTCCCAAATCCCTAATTCCGATTCCCGATTTCCTATCCCCCAATGATTCAAGCATTACGAACCCTAAGCGTTGACGGTCAGCAATACGGTTATTTCCATCTCCAGGCACTCGAAGAGCAGGGGTGGTGTCAAATTGCAGAACTGCCGTACTCGATTCGCGTGTTGCTTGAATCGGTGCTCCGCAACTGCGACGGAAAAGCGATCACGGAAAACGACGTTCGTAACCTTGCCGCCTGGAAAGCGCAGAATTCCGGCAAAAGCGGCGGCGAAATCGAGGTCCCCTTCAAGCCGGCACGGGTGATTCTCCAGGATTTCACCGGCGTTCCTGCGGTCGTTGACCTTGCCGCCATGCGGTCCGCTATGCAACGGCTCGGCGGCGACCCCGATAAGATCAACCCGCTTATTCCGGTCGATTTGATTATCGATCACTCGATTCAAACCGACTTTTACGCAAGCGAGAGTGCTTTGGCCCAAAACGTCGAGCTCGAATTTGAACGCAACGCCGAACGTTATTCACTCCTCAAATGGGCGCAACAATCGTTGAGCAATTTTCGGGTGATTCCCCCCTCCGTCGGGATTATTCACCAAGTCAATCTCGAATATCTGGCGTCGGTCGTTAGCGGCAGGGCTTGCCCCGCGCAGGGCCGCGATTCAATTTTACCCTGCTCCAGCGCGGGGCAAGCCCCGCCGCTAAC
>CAZNVM010000226.1:0-2487 GCA_964576215.1 uncultured Planctomycetaceae bacterium | reverse complement strand
ACCGTTACGAATGGTGTCATATCGAACGAAAAGTATTGGGAATCGCGTGTCGGCGATAGTGTCATCGTGACTCATTACGGTTACAACAGCAACAATACCGACATTTGTGCTACCGCGAATGTCGGCTGGAAAAACCAGGGTACAGGACACCTGGATTGGACCTGCACGGAGATATATAGTTACAATAATGTCCGCACCAGTCGGAGCGATCCGCTTGGCAACGAAGGCACGTTCACGTTGATATCGAGCGGTCATGAGGACAGTACAAGCACCTATTCCACGTGGCCGAACGGCAGCAGCAATACGTACAACTATTACAGATCGCTCAACGGATCGATCAGCATGACATACGGAGGTTTTTGCGCCAACCTCCACGAATTCATGCCGCAGATTGCGTACAACAAAGGCTGGCAGGTCAACGGCATGGCGTCACCAGGCAATGTCTATGGTGCCAAAGGCGTCACCGCCATCAACGTCGCCAAGCCGAATTTTAAAAACTTTGCAGTTATTGACGCTGGTGCCATACTCTATCCGCCGCAGACTGGTGGTATCATCATTCTCGGTCAATCACCCAAGGAACCGACTTGGGGAAGCAGAATTATGAGCGGAGTGCATCTGCTCCTTGACATTGGCGGTTTGGCCCCAGGATTCGGCGAGCCTGCGGATGCTATCAATGGTGTCATTTACTTTATCGAAGGAAACAAAGTCGACGCCACTTTGAGTTTCGCGGCGACAATCCCATTTGGGGGCTGGGGTGCTACCGGCACAAAATTTGCGAAAAGGGCGGTCGGTGCCGTTGCGGAAACTACGGCGGCGAAAGGACTTAAGCACGCCGACGATCTTGTGCACGCCGGGCAGGCCGTGGCGAAAACTGAAGGCAAAGCCGCCAAAGAAGCGGTGCAAGCGGAAGCAAAAGTTGCCGCGAAAACTTTTCCAAAGGGAAGCAGTAAACGTCTTGGAAAAAACTTGGAGGATGCGGGTATTCCTAAACCGACTTCTACTTCACAACCTCATCACGATTTGCCGATAAAGCATCAAGATAAATTCAATAGAGCTGGTTTGGACATAGACGCGGCACCATACGGACGCTGGGTGGAAGGCGCACAATCTGGCACTAAGAACGTAGGAACGCATCAAAATTGGAGCAAAGCGTTCAATGATGCGTGGGACAAGTTCTTCGAAAGAAATCCAACATACACGAAAGAACAAGTTCTTGATTTTATGGAAGATTTACGCAAAAATTTTCCTCCTCCAACAACCCCATGAGGTACAAGCAATGCAATTTTTTACAATGCGTTATAAAAACTATTCACCTTGGATATTTGGATTTGTTGATAAGGAAGACCATTGTATGGTTGAATATAATTGCTCTGTTTGCGGAAAAAAGTGGCTAGCACAAGAGAACGAAAACTATTATGACCGTCCATTTGATGCACTGCTTGATACAGGTAGCAAATGGACAGACATTATCGGAGACGGAGGGTCAACTTTTAGAATAGTATCTCAACGTGTCTTAGAAATATGGGAATCGGAAGGTATTGGCAAGTTTCCGACATTTCCTATTACGATAGTGCCGCCGTACAAAAGGATGAAGGAACCACCGCCGATGTACTATCGACTCGACGAAAAAAAAATGATAGGTGCCGAATTCGATTTTGAATCAAGTGGATTCATTGATGCCAAAGTATGTGATGTCTGTGGAAAACTTTCTTTTGATTGGAAACAGTCTGATCGTATGGAAGATTTCAAAATTACTCCATACGTGTTAAAAGAAAAAACGTGGAATGGGACGAATGTTTTCTGTACAGAACATCTTGGTTATATGTTTTGTACGGAAAAAGTGATTGACTGCGCGGCTAAGTACAAGATGACTAATTTCAGGTTCACGCCGTTGGAAATTGTCGGCAGCGCATTGGGTTTTCGTGGCGTAGATTATATGGCCAAGAATTGGCGAAAAAAAATGGAGAAACAAATAGAAGAATTCCGTCGGGATTTTCGACCGATAGACCCCTCGCCTGTTCAGACCATTTCATCTGACACTAAAGCGTCGATTTAGGCCCCGATTTTCATAGAAAAACAAAGTGACACCAAGATTGTAACATTTACCACTGTTCCCGACTGTTTAAAATTCATGAACGCCAGCCAATCCTTTCTTGATCGCATTGCCCGAACGCTGTTCGGCAATTCCGGTACGAAAAAGTCGAAGGCTGTCAATACGCGCCGCCTTCAGTTCGAGCCGCTGGAATCGCGGGAAATGCTCGCCGTCGGCCCGATTGCGGACCTTGAATTTCCGATGCCGCTAAGATGCGACTCGATGTACAATAACACGATTGCCCGTGATTTAGATGGTGTCACAACGGAAAAGCAGGATGTCGTGAGCAACTGGAAGGATTCGATGACGTTTCACGGCGATTATTCGTCCACCGTACAAATTAATGATGAAGGTTGGGTTGGTTCCACGTCCGCCGGGCAGGAGCTGAGCCAAAC
>CAZNVM010000225.1:0-5088 GCA_964576215.1 uncultured Planctomycetaceae bacterium | reverse complement strand
AGAACTGCAAAGTCCCTGGGAACGCAGGCATCTTGCCTGCGCGAGGCAGGCTGGAAGCCTGCGAACCCGGGGGCAGGCAAGATGCCTGCGTTCCCAGGGGGGCCTTAATTTCGATCTATTTTAAACAATGCAGTTCTCTTGGGATCGGGTCAGGCTGCCGACAGGTATGCGATGAATGACAGCTGGGAACGCAACGAAGTGAAGCAACCGGATCGCCTCGCAGTCGATCCGGTTACTGCGTTCTGCAACATCCCCGGCAGTCATTCATTTTACGACAACCGCGTCTTGTAGTCGGCGTAGTCGAACTTGCGGATAATCCGGACGTTGCCGCTCGGCGTGTCGCTGTCCACGGAAACAATCGCCGGAAGCTGTAACCCGTTGAACGCGGTGTTTTTGCACATCGTGTATTGGGCCATGTCGCTGAATGTAACTCGTTGCCCGACCCGAAGCGGCTTTTTGAACAGATACTCGCCGATAATGTCGCCGGACAAGCAGGTTTTGCTGCCGACGATATACTTGTAACGCCCTTCTTCAAGCGGACCGTCGAACATCGTTTCAATGACCCGGCGGGCACTCAGGATTTCCGGCACGTAAGGCATTTCGATCACGTCCGGCATGTGGGCCGACGCCGACGTGTCGACGATCACCACGTCGATACTGTTCGGGTTTTCGATCACGTCCAAAACAGTCGTTACAAGGAAGCCGGTGTTCAAGACATGGGCTTCTCCCGGTTCCAGGTAAACGTCCAGGCCGTATTTCGCCCGGAAATGCGAGATAATGCTGCACAAATAATCGACGTCGTATCCCTCACGAGTGATATGGTGTCCGCCGCCGAAATTGATCCATTTGAGCTTTTTAAGAAACCGCCCGAATTTTTCGACGACCAGTTCCAGCGTCCGTTCCAACACGTCGGAACCCTGCTGACACATCGTGTGAAAATGGAACCCGTCGATCCCCTTCAGGTCGGACACTTCCAATTCGTCTGCCCGAATACCGAACCGGGAACGGTTATTGCACGGATTGTACATTTCGTTCTGAACTTCGGAGTATTCCGGGTTGATACGGAGTCCGCACTGGATTTTCCGTTCATATTTTTGAACCTTGGGGCGAAACAACTTCCATTGGTTCAGCGAGTTGAAGACAAGATGATCGACCAGCGGCAACAGGGATTTCATTTCTTCCCGGGAATAGGCGGGGGAATACATGTGAATTTCTTTGCCGAACTCTTCTTTTCCGAGCATCGCTTCGTGAACGCTGCTGCATGTCACGCCGGAAAGGAAAGGAATCATATCGGAGAAGACGCCCCACGTCGAAAACGCTTTCAGGGCAAGTAAAATTTTTCCGCCGCTTCGACTTTGAATGTCGGCCAAAATTTTCATGTTCCGCCGCAACAGAGCGCGATCGATAATGTAATACGGCGTCGGAACTTTAATGGAAGAATAATCGAAATTGGGAAGTTGGGATTGATTCATCTTGCAGGGAATCTCCTTTGGGGTAAGAGTGAAGACGCTAGGAAGGGGACAACACGACGTTCGATAAACTCATAAAATACCTGTGTGGAATCGGGAAAAATCGATGGAGCGGTCCTCGTGTTACAACGTAGATTGCCTCATCTCGGAAAAAGCAAGCGGGCTATTATAACCCTACTCGCCTGGGACGCAAGTCCAGGAAACAGGAGGATTGCAAAGTCGCTTTTTTCCTGGGAACGCAGGCTTCCAGCCTGCCAGTGAGTTCGTCGGCATCCTACCTGCGCAGGGCGGAGACTTCATTCCGCAACCTTCGCGCAGGCTGGAAGCCTGCGTTCCCAGAGACTTTGCAATCCTCCTGGTCCAGGAAAAAGAGCGAAAAACTTTCCTCCGGTCCGTCAACGCCAAAATCTATTCCCGGTTCTTGATTTCCCGCGATTTTCCGGCATACTTGCTCACTGTCTCAAGTCATTTCCCAAATCAACAATTCTGTGCGCAGGAGTTATTATGGAAGCGTATTTAGGTGAATTTCTCGGTACGATGGTGTTGCTTTTCCTCGGAAACTGCGTGGTGGCCAACGTGGTACTTAACAAGACCAAGGGGCACGGCTCCGGGTGGCCTGTGATCACTTTGGGCTGGATGGTCGCGGTCATGGTACCGGTGATGATGTTCGGCAAAATGTCCGGTGCGCATTTCAACCCGGCTGTTACCCTGGGTTTGGCGATTAGTAACAATTTTGTGTGGGCAAAAGTACCGGGATACATCGGTTGCCAAATGGCTGGCGGTATCATCAGCGGTATCCTGGTATTCATCTTCTACCGGCAGCATTTCAACATCACCGAGGACAAGGATACGAAACTTGCCGTTTTTGCAACCGCTCCGGCAATTCGGAGCACGGTTGATAACTTTATCTGCGAGTTTATGGCAACGTTTATGCTCCTCTTCGCAATCCTCGGTGCGACCGTTTATGCTTCGGATGTTCCCGGTCCGATCGCTGTTGCGGCAATCATACTCGCGATGGGAACGGCCCTGGGGGGAACCACCGGCTATGCGATTAACCCTGCCCGTGACCTTGGCCCCAGAATTGCCTATTCGCTTTGCCCCATTAAGGACAAGAGAGACCCCGATTGGGGCTATTCTTGGATTCCCGTCGTCGCTCCGCTGTTGGGCGGCCTTGCGGGAGGCTTGGCTGGAATGGCCGTGTTTATGTAAAAACCTCAAACCGTAAACAAATGGGGGAATAAGTGATAAGTGATAAGTGATAAGTGAAAAACTTTGGCCACCAATCCGTTTCTACTTTGAATTACGACTTACGAATTACGAATTCCACGATGCTTCTGATGGTTCCGTCACCAAGCCGGGTATAAAGCTTGTCTCCCGGTTGAACCTGATTTTCGGAGCGAACGACGGTTCCATCGGTGGTTTGTGTCAAGCTATACCCACGTCCCAATACGGCAAGCGGACTAAGAGCGTCAAGCGTTGCACTGATTTTTGCGATTTTTGCATGAGAATTTTCCACAGCCCGATCCATGTTTCGGTCCAGGTTCTGCTCCAATAAATCGACGGTTTTACGGCGGTCCTCGATCAACCTCATCGGACGCTCAAACGCCGGGTGTTTGGCGTAGCTCCGCAGTTTTTCGTCCGCTAATCGAATCCGCTTCAAAAGCGAGTCTTCCAGCAGACGCCGTGAGTGTAAAAGCCGCTCACGCAGCCGTGAATCTTCCGGGGCGATTCGCTCCGCCGCTTCGCTTGGAGTCAAAGCCCGCAAATCGGCGGCAAGATCGCACAACGAAACATCGACTTCATGCCCGACGGCGGAAATCGTCGGCAATTCTGAAGCCGCAACCGCCCGAACAAGCGGCTCTTCGTTAAACGCCCAAAGGTCTTCCGTGCTTCCGCCGCCACGTGTTACGACAATGCAATCCGCGAACGAACGGTCCGCTCGGACCAGGCGATTGACCAGTTCAATCGCCGAAGCGATTTCCTTTGCGGCCCCGTCCCCTTGAACTTTGACGGGAATAATTCGCACGTTGACCTGCTGGGTTCGCCGTCCGAGAACCTGGAGAAAATCGTGAATTGCCGCTCCGGTTGGGCTGGTAATCACCGCAACGGTCTTGACCGACGCCGGTATCGGACGCTTTTTCTTCGGGTCGAACAACCCTTCTGCGTCCAATTTTGCATGGAGTTGCCGAAACGCCAATTCCAACGCCCCGATCCCTTTCGGTTCCAGATTTGTAACGATCATCTGGTACTTTCCGTGCGGCGGATAAACTTCCAACCGACCGCGACATAGGATTTCCAGACCGTCTTTCAAGTCGAACCGAACTTTCGACATGACCGTTTTCCAGACGGCGCACGGAAGTTGTGCGGAGTCGTCCTTGAGCGTAAGGTAAACGTGCCCGGAACGCGGCTTGCTGAAGTTCGAGATTTCGCCGACGACCCAGATTTCGGAGAAAACCTCTTCGAGCAATCCTTTGACTTGAAACGTCAGTTCAGAAACCGTAAGCGGCCTGGCTTGCACAGCGACAGGCCCAACGTCGGCGGATGGTTCCGGTTTTACAACCGTCTCTTCTTCCTCAAAAAAATCGAATAATGACATTAGACCTGTTCTCTAACCTGTGTTGTGTGTAATTTCGTAATTTCGGATGGCACACAGGAGTGTCATATGAATGATTATACCCAAACCCGCGTATATTTCATCCCCTATTGTTTTTTTTGTGAAAGTTCACAAAATATAGGGAATGGTGTTGGTTTGATTCTTGAAAAGGAGAGATTCCATGTTGACGAAGCCTCTTTATGATAGCGGTGTTACAGTATCCCGTTTAGGACAAGGGCATATTGTTCGTGAGGAAAGATTTCTGGAATCGAACGCAGGCGACGATATTGCTCTTCTTGACCCTCTTGATGTTGTGACGAGGCTTGAGGAATTGAGTCGGCTTGAGGATGGCTGGTTGGACGGTGATGGCCAGGCATTGCCGCCAGAGGGCCTTGAATGGCTTATCAACTGTTTCGGTCAGTTTTTCTCAGGTGATACACCGTTGCCCTATATTGGTCCAACGGAAGAAGGGGGAGTATGCCTTGAGTGGCCGTTCGACACGAAAAACGTCTCTCTGGAAATTGACCTCGACCGCCGCCTGGGTTATTGGCATACGCTCAATGAGGCAGACAATTCTTATGAGGAGAAAGAGATCGACTTAAACTTTCCGGAATCGTGGTATTGGTTTTGCGAACAAGTCAAGCAAGGGGGAGTTACGTGACCGAATCGCTTTTACTGTTTCGACAAGTTCACCCGGCGTTCGTTCAAAATGGGCATGTCCTTTATCCGGCGTTTCGACCTACGAAGAAAGATGAAAAACGTTTATCGGTCTCCGATGGAACCAAAATCACCCCGCAAGCCGTCTGGGAACGATTTACCGTGACGCTTGGGTACCATTCCTGCGGGGTGCTTGGTGTTACGAAATTGGAATGTGAAACCTGCAACCTTTCTGTTGACGAAGCACCTGTTGAAGGGCAACCGGATCACATGGTGATTGATTTTACCCCTTTGTCTTCAAAAGGGGACATCGACAGAGCCGCCAAAAGGCTTTGCCAAGTATGCAACCAACCGGGGTTGGTTGTTTCG
>CAZNVM010000224.1:0-9484 GCA_964576215.1 uncultured Planctomycetaceae bacterium | reverse complement strand
TAAGGAGCAAAAAACAGTAAAAATGAATCGTAAATAAATTATGAAACAGAAAATAGACGTTTTCCTAAGTATTCTATTTACAATGACTTGCGATCTGTTGCATCAGTTTGCGATTCGTTGTTAAAATGTACGATATTTACTACTGAAAGAGTTTTGTTTCTGAAAACTTTTCAAAATACACTTGATCGTTATCGATTTTGAACAAAATTGCTCTCTTGTAACATCTCCCATGCCGTGAGCAGGGCGTTTTCATTTTTGACATCCGCGATTAACTGTACACCCTGCCCGTTGTACGCAAATGACACCGAAGGCAGCCCCGCCAGCGTCGCCAGGACGTAAAGCGAGAGGTTCTCATAAGGGTCATCACCCACCGAAGTCGGCAGGGCGATCAGATCGTACTGGTCAAAGCGAAGCGACTGCCTGATAAGCCGGCGTATCTTCATCGCCTTTTCGTACCAAGCGGTGTAATGCTCGCTGGAAAGCACCATCCCCCCTATGATGGCGGCCAGTTTCGCTTTCAGGTCGAACGCCTCCGTTCGCGATTGGGTGTAAAGGCTTTCTAAATTTTTCGCGTCGGATGCCCGGTAGCCGAATTTGACACCATCGTAGCGGCTGATATTGTTACTGATTTCGGCGCAACTCAAAATCACCATAACCTGCTTGTAAACGTCAAAGTATTCCAGCGGCCTGTTCACCACCGTAAACTTTTCGGCGAAAGCACGAAAACCGTCCGCCTGCCCGGCGAGAGCGAAAGGAACGCACACGGTAAGTTTCTTTTCGATTCGCTTGTAGCGGTAGCTCTTTTCCGGGAACATCGCCCCGTCCCTGGCGTCATGTCCGGCGATGACCTCAAGGATTCGAAAGCCATCCGCCATGTTTTCGCACAGAATACCAATTTGGTCCATCGACGAGGCCAAAGGGATCAGCCCGTACCGTGACACCGTCCCATAAGTCGGGTGAATGTAATAACACCCCTTCTCAGCGGCCATCCGGCGGTACTGACCGAATAAATCGTTACACAAAGTCCCCTTCGCTTCGACATTCGCCTCTCGCAACCGTTCCACCACCGTGGCGTCAAAAGGAGCGATAAAGTTCTCAAGCATCTTCGACCCCGCCGTCGCTGGATGGCCTTTCTTCATAATGCAATCTTCCAAAACGATATGATCCATTTTAGTGATTAGTGGTTAGTGATAAGTGATTAGTGACCACTAACCACTACAACGTTTTCGGAACCTGAAAATACCCGTCGTACTGCATCGGGGCGTTCGCCAAAATCTCTTCGCGGGTAAACGTTTTGGTGCAGATGTCTTCCCGGAACACGTTTTGTACGTCAAGCACCGTGTACAAAGGTTCCACCCCCTCGGTATCAATATCGGCAAGTGCGCCGAAACTGTCGATCAGCCGGTCCACCATCGCCGCGATTTGTCGCCGCTCTTCCCCGGACAGGTCCAGTTTCGCCATTTTTTCGTAGTCTTTGATGTTTTGCATTGGGTTTAGAACGTTTAGCCCCGGTTCGGGACCGGGGGCGGTTACTCACAAGCCAAAATTCGCATCTTCCCCGCTGTGTTGGCTAAATTCGTCGTACGCTTCCGGTTCGGAAAGATTTGTGAACCGGGTATGTTTTCCGAACCAAGCCAACTTAATGTCTCCGACGGGGCCGTTACGCTGCTTTGCGATCATTAAATCCGCCTGGCCGACAATTCCCATGTCTTCGGCCTGCTCCGGTTTGTGGTAATACTCCTCCCGATGCACGAACATCACGACGTCGGCGTCCTGCTCAATCGCCCCGGACTCCCGTAGGTGACTCAATCGTGGGCGGTTGTCCTTCGTCGCTTCCGCTTGCCGGTTGAGCTGCGCCAGACAGAGTACGGGAACCTGTAATTCCCTCGCAAGCCCTTTTAAACGCCGGGCGATTTTGGCAACCTGCTCCTGACGCGGATCGGTCGGCATATCCGGCTCGATCAATCCGAGGTAATCGATCACAATCAGCCCGAGACCTCCCTCTTGTCGCTTGACCCGTCGGGCAACTGCCCCGATTTCCGTTACGGTCCGCGAAGGAGAATCGTCGATAATCAGCGGAGCGGTTGACAACTCGTTCCCCGCTTTCATCAACTGCTCCTTTTCCATTTTGGAGAGCGTTGCGGAACGCAATTTATGAGAATCAATCCGTCCCCGGGAACAAAGCATCCGTTGTCCCAGTTCGAGGCGGGACATTTCCAGAGAGACAAACAGGGTCGGAACTTTTTGTTTGACCGCCGCGTAATCGGCGATGTTCGTTGCCAACGCGGTTTTTCCCATACTCGGTCTGGCGGCCAAAATAATCAACTCGCCCGGATGAAGACCGCCGGTCATTGCGTCGAAATCAAGAAATCCGGTCGCGGTCCCATCCGTCGCTCCTTCGGCACGGGCATTGAGAATCGAGAACGTCTCATTGATGACGTCGAAAATCTTGTGAACCTGATTACTGTTTCTCGAATCCGAAAGGGCAAAGATTTTCTCTTCGGCCCGATTGACGATTTCCCTCGGTCCGAGCGTCGGGTCATAAGCGGAGCGAAGTATCTCGGCACTCGTTTCGATCAAATCGCGCAAAATCGCCTTGTCACGGACGATTTCTGCGTACTGCGGAGCGTGAGCGGCGACCTGCACGTCGGACATAATCTCGCCGAGATACGCTTCGCCGCCGATTTCGACGAGATCGCCGGCACGTTCCAGACGCTCCAAGAGCAACGTCAGGTCAATCCCGGAACCGCCGCCGTGCATCTCCATAAGATGCCGATACAATTTTTGATGGACTTCCGAATAGAAATCCTCGGTCCGCAAAATCGTTGCGACTTCATCGCAAGTGAACGGATTGATCAGGATTGCCCCGATCACCCCTTTTTCCGCGTCCAGATTTTGGGGCTGGGAATGTTCGATCAAGGCCCTTTCCAGAGGACGTTCTTGAGGTTTTATCGACTTTTTGGGCATGATTAAGCTCTGTTAGCGTCGGGGGTTGCCCCGAACTGGGACTGTGTAAACTCAACACCGGGAAAACTCGGGACAAGCCCCGACGCTAACGATCTAATCTTCCTCATCAATCTCTTCTTCGTCGTCATAGTCCCAATCGTCTTCCTCTTCCTCTTCCTCTTCGTCATAGTCTTCTTCGTCTTCGACTTCCTCCCAGTCTTCGTCTTCGTCCTCTTCGTCGTCCCAATCGTCTTCCCAGTCTTCGTCTTCCTCGTCGTCCCAATCCTCTTCATCTTCGTCGATTTCTTCGTCCCAGTCGTCGTCTTCCTCTTCCTCGTCTTCCTCTTCCTCTTCCTCATCGTCGTCCATCGCAGCGTACATCACGCTGACGGAACGCCTGGACGAGTCCGCATCGGATCCCCAAGGAGAGCGATTTCCAGTTCGAGTTTTGAATTTTGAAAATTTTAGTGTGGTCTTCACGGTATAATCCCTCTTTCAATGAAAATATGGTGTCGGCAAAAGGCCGGGTTCAACGAAAAACGACTTCGCTGAAAACTATTCGGTCATTATTACGGAGTGATTTCGAAAAGAAAAGCCCTCCTCCCCGACAATTTTCCTCTTTTCGTCAAAGTTCTTTCCAAAACTTTATCAAAAAGCGTTCGCTACAACCCCGTCGGCGAGTGCGGAGTGGATTTGAACACGGAATTGCGAAGAAGAACGGCGTTCGGCGAAGGACTGGGAACCGTGCTTTGCTCCGACGATTGGTACGGTCTTATGGGAGCCGGCGTCGAATTGGAATAAGCGTTGCGAGAGATCGGTTCCCGCGAAAACGACGGTTTCGCAAAACTCGAGGTTTCTTCCTCAAATAATTCTTCTTTCGCAGAATCGCCCGTTTGGGAGCCGTCAGGGCCAAACATCGACGCCATCATAAACCACTGGTATTCGGCGTCCGAGTAGGTCGACTGGGAGTATCGTTCCAACGCCTTGATCCCCTCCGAAGTCCAACGCTCGGTTTCGCCGGTAAATTTTTTGCTCAACGTCTCTTCGCAAGCAATAAGACAGCCGATTCCGACAAGAAGGGCGTAAACGAACGCATTTTTGGTCGGTTTACCGGTACAGGTAAATTTCAGCGCGGTTCCGAAAGATTTTTTCATACGGACTCCGCGCACATCGACGCTGTAGATTTCGTCCAAAAGCAGGTGCGACATGTAACCGATCACCAGACCGAGTGCTTTGAGGGTCCGAAATCCACAGGGACCGGAGGCAAGCAAATACACTAGCGATCCGGCGATCAGGGCGGC
The DNA here is from genome assembly GCA_964576215.1 of uncultured Planctomycetaceae bacterium. Classification (GTDB taxonomy): domain Bacteria; phylum Planctomycetota; class Planctomycetia; order Pirellulales; family Thermoguttaceae; genus JAVBSX01. Next base: position 5,237 of record CAZNVM010000224.1, on the reverse strand, counting down.
AGGAATACTGTGGACCATCCCGCGATGAGACGTCGTGTGGACGACGATCTCTCCGACAATGAGTTTCGTCAAAAGGAAGACTGCCGCTCCGATGAACAGGACGAGATCACCATTAAGCTCGAACTCCCGCAGCCGGAGCAAAACCAACATGCAGACGAGACCGGCAATCAGGTAAAGCGTTTCCTGAAGTGCGCGGCTGGTTTTGCTGTCGATGTCCGGGAACATTCCGGAAATGGCACAGATTCCCCCGGCGATCGCGCTGGTGGGAGCGGGAACGTCAAGCAGCCAAATTCCGGTCCCGTACACGACGCCTGCGGCGGTACTGAACGAAACGTGCGTCTTGAAATCGGCCATATCACGGGCAAGAAACGGGAACATCGGGAAAATAACGCCGAGATCATACGAAATTTCCCTTTTTTCTCCAAGAGCAAAATTTTTCGGGGGACTGGCAGGAGAACTGCAAAGTCCCTGGGAACGCAGGCTTCCAGCCTGCGCGAAGGTTGCGGAATGGAGTCTCCGCTCTGCGCAGGTAGGATGCCTACGAACTCACTGGCAGGCTGGAAGCCTGCGTTCCCAGGAAAAAAGCGACTTTGCAATCCTCCTGAACACAGGAACACCGTCCGTGTTTTCCCGCCCAATTTTCGGCTTGCCAAAAAATCCCGTTTCTGCTACAATGCCCGGCGGCACTGCGGGAAGCGGTGTTTCACCTTTGCTAAACAGAGAAAGGATTCGAAAAATGGAACCGAAGGCCGATCCACGGACGGATGAACTTTACGCCAGGGAATTGCGGAACGCGATCAACCGGACCCGGAGCTTTTTCGTCGAAAACCAACACGACGCCGGGTACTGGGTTGCCGAACTCGAAGGAGACGCCCTGCTCCAAAGTGAAACCATCCTGCTTTTAGCGTTTCTGGGCGAAGAAAACGGCAAACTTGCGAAATTCTGCGCCAACGATCTTATCGCAACGCAACTTCCCGATGGTGGCTGGGGAATGTATCCCGGTGCTTTGCCCGACATTCATAACACCGTCAAAGGGTATTTCGCCCTGAAACTGACCGGACACGATCCGAGTAGCGAATACATGCAGCGGGCAAGACGCAAAGTCATGGAGCTTGGCGGAGCGGAAAAGGTCAATAGTTTTACCCGATTTTATCTTGCGATTCTTGGCCAGATTCCACACGATCAGTGCCCCGCCGTTCCGCCGCAAATGATGTATCTGCCCAAATGGTTTCCGATCAACATTTCCGAAATGAGCGCATGGTCGCGGACCATTTTCGTCCCGCTTTCGATTGTCTCCGCTTTGCAACCGGTCAAGCAAATTCCGGCGGAAAAGGGTATACGCGAACTTTTTACGCACGATTCGGCCCATTGGCCGGAGGTCGTTGCTCCGGGCAAAACCGCCGCGAAAACGATCTTTTCCTGGGACGGATTTTTCCGAACGGTTGACAAAATCATCTGGTTTTGCCGCAAAACCGGTTTGAAACCGTTCCACAAAGCGGCTGTCGAAAAAGCGAAAACGTGGATGCTTGAGCATTTCGAAGGGAGCGACGGTCCCGGAGCGATTTATCCGCCGATTGTCTGGAGCTGGATCGCCCTGAAAGCACTCGGTTACGCCGACGACTCGAAAGAAGTTCAATACTGCCGTAAACAGCTCGACGATTTGGTAATTTGGGAGGAAGAGCGAAAACGTGCCCACGTTCAACCGTGCAAATCGCCGGTTTGGGACACGTCGCTGACGCTCAAGGCCCTCCTGCTCGGCGGACTCGACGAAAATACGCCGATGGTCAAAAAAGGGGTCGATTGGATCAAATCGCAACAGCTTTCCCGACAGCATTCCTGTAAGGGAGACTGGGCGGAAAAAGTCGACGTCGAACCGGGCGGGTGGTGTTTTGAATTTAACAACGAGTTCTATCCCGACAACGACGATACCGCAATGGCTCTCATGGTGCTCAAGATGGCAGATGGCGGGCGGCAAACGGCAGACAGTATCGAAAAGGGAGTCCGTTGGCTTTTGGCGATGCAGAATCGTGATGGAGGTTGGGGAGCGTTTGACAAAGACAATCACCGTGAACTTTTGTGCCGGGTTCCGTTTGCCGATCACAATGCGATGATTGATCCGAGCACGCCGGATTTGACCGGTCGCGTTCTCGAATCGCTGGGTCGGTTGGGGTACAAAGTCGGTAAGGATGCGGCAATTGACCGTTGCGTCGCTTACATGAAAAAGGTACAACAACCGGACGGAAGCTGGTTCGGACGTTGGGGCGTCAACTACATTTACGGAACCTGGCAGGCACTTACCGGATTAACGGCAGTCGGCGTTTCGGTGGACGATCCGGTAATCGTTGCCGGCAGGAATTGGCTTCTCGCTCACCAACAACCGAGCGGCGGCTGGGGGGAATCGCCGAATTCGTACATCGACCCGAAACTTCGCGGACAAGGAAAGGAAACGGCGTCGCAAACGGCTTGGGCGGTTATGGGACTGCTTGCAGCGGGACTTTTCGACCATCCGGCAACGCAGCGGGGAATCCGATTTTTGCTTGACCATCAGGAATCGGACGGTACCTGGCTTGAGTCGGAGTTTACCGGAACCGGTTTTCCGCTCGTGTTTTATTTGCGGTATCACTATTACCGGATTTACTTTCCGCTCATGGCGTTGTCAATTTACGCACAAAAAGCGAACGTCGCCAATCTCGCCGTTCTCGACGTGGAGCAAGCGGTCCCCAACGTCATCCCGATTCTGAAAGAAGCCGATACGCCAACGGAGTGCATTTTACGTTTTGACACCGCTCACAAGCTGCGGGAACGTCCCCGCAAACCTCGCTTTACGGTGCAGGGCGATTCGACCGAAACGTGTGAGGTACCCTATTTGCGGCTCTATTGCGGCTAACGGGGCACTCGCACTTCTGACAAAACATGGTATTATGTTCCCGTTCGATACCCCTCTTATTCACCCTTAACAAGATTGCAATGACAACGTTTAATGAAAAAGAATTCGACCGTCTTGCTGCCGAGTTGCGGTATGTTGTGACCGACATGATTTGCCGAAGCGGGAGCGGGCATATCGGCGGCGCACTTTCGCTCGTCGAAATTTTGATGACGCTTTACTACCGCTCGATGAACGTCAGGCCGGACGATCCGCAATGGGTGGACCGTGACCGTCTGGTGCTTTCCAAAGGACATGCGGCCCCGATCCTTTACGCCGTGCTCGCCTACAAAGGGTTCTTCCCCAAGGAATGGCTCGGCACCCTCAATGCCGACGGCACCAAACTTCCCAGTCACGCCGACGCCCGCACCGTGCCGGGGATCGACATGACGACCGGTTCGTTGGGGCAAGGGCTTTCCGCCGCTTGCGGGATGGCGATTGCCGCGAAAAAAGAGGGGCGAAGCAACCATGTCTTTTGCATTGTCGGCGACGGCGAAAGCAACGAAGGACAAAACTGGGAGGCCGCCATGTTCGCCTCGCATTGGAAGCTCGACAACCTGATTGCGATCACCGATTACAACAAGCTCCAAATCGATGGCACCACGTCGGAGGTTCTCGAACTGGAACCGCTGACCGACAAGTGGCGGGCGTTTGGCTGGAACGTTTTTGAAATGGACGGGCACGACTGGGAAAAATTGTATGGCACCATCGAAGAAGCGAAACGCCTGCGAAACGGCAAGCCGACCATGATTATCGCGCACACGATCAAAGCGAAAGATTGCAAAATGGTCGAAAACGTTGCCGGAAGCCACAATATCAAGGTTCCCGATAAAAAATCACACGAACAGTACCTCGCGTCGTTGACCGGCGGGGCGTTTGCGTTGCCGTATTGATTACACGGCTTCGGTATCCTCATTTGAGAGCGGAGTGTTTTTGCCGGTACTCGATCATGGAACAACCGAGAAATTTCTTGAAGACTTTGCCCATATAGCTTTCGCTGTCGAAACCGCACATCTCTGCAATGGAGTGTAAGGGGAGTGCGGTTTCACAAATCAGAGACTTGATCTTTTCAATTCTTACTCTTTGGATTTCCTCTAAAATGGTGCATCCAAGACTGGATTTGAAACGACATTCAAGCGTTCGGCGTGAAATGTTCATATACTTGACGATGTCGGCAACGTTAACATTGACTCCGGAATTGATTCGGATAAATTCCAGCGTTTCCACAATCAATTTGTCCGAGCTTGGGACGATTTCCGTGGAACGCCGATTGATAATCTGTTTGGGGTTGTACGTGATGACGGTTCCTTTGAGTGAACGGTCTTTCATGAGTCGGTCCAAAAGCTCAGCGGCTTGATAACCGGCGTTTTCCTCATCAAGAGCAATACTCGACAGCGGAGGATTGGCTGTTTCACAAAGTAACACGTCATTATCGACACCAAGGACGGAAACTTCCTGGGGAACGCGGATTCCCGATTGAAGACATGCGGCAAGAATCTGCCGTCCCCGCACATCGATGGCGGCAAAAACCCCGACCGGTTTAGGAAGTTTTTTCAACCAACGGGCCAAACGTTTTCTATCCGCTTCTGCTTCGTATCCTTCTTGAAACTCGGGCACATAAGAATAGCAACGATAGCCTTGTTGCGAAACCACCCCGGTAAAAGCGATTTGTCGGTCTCGTCCCCACTTTCGTTCCGGATGATCACCGACAAAAGCGAAATTTTTGAAGTTTTTTTCCAGAAAAAATTGCGCAGCCATTTTGCCGATTTCATGGGAATTGCCGCGAACCTGGCAATACTTTGAAAAGGGATGCGTGGGCACAATATATTCCTCCCAAGGGTCGATTAAAACCGTTGGAATCCTCGCCGATAAAACCGATTGTTCGACCTCTTGATTCGTAATCCAACATATAATTCCATTTCCCTTCCATTCTTTTTTTGACGGTAGCTTTTGGTCTGCGCTTCCTCCCGGTTCAAAATAAATTCCCCAGGGACCGTGAAGATTCTGGTATTTGAGTATTCCCTGCAAAAGATTCCGGCTGTAACCGTGAGTGGTTTCCAAAAGAATGGCCACTTGAGGAATTTTTGTGCGGATTTGGCCCATGTTATCAACTCAAAATGTAAACGGGTTACGCAAAATTACCAATAAAATTGCGCATATTTCCCTTGCAAAATATTCAATTGACAAGTAACATCGACATTGTAGGTGGGTTTCGTTTGTACGCAATCGACCTCGGAAAAAATTCTGTCCGCCAGGTTCGGGACAGATCGATATGTTTCCCTTTTTGTTAATTTTTGAAAAGCGAGGTATTTTA
>CAZNVM010000223.1:0-11368 GCA_964576215.1 uncultured Planctomycetaceae bacterium | reverse complement strand
TCCAGTACAATGGTACCGCTTCCTTTGAGTGACTGGCTTCCGACAAACTTTAGCGTTGTGTTACGGTAACCCACCGTCAACGTCCCATTCACCGTCAAGTCGCCATACGACGTTAATGTAGCGTTACTGGTACCCGAAATGGACATGTTACCGGCAAGCGTCACATTCGTCGTTATCAGCGTCCCGGTGACCGACAAGGTACCCGTCGTACCCTGCATTTCGACTTCGGTAAACTTGACGTTTGTGCCCGAAACCCGGGCCGTTCCTTCCGAAACAATGGTACCGCCCTGAATGTCCGCCCCGGTGCCGAAAGCAAGCGTCCCTCCGGTGACAGTAATCGTCCCTCCTCCCAGATTTTCAATGCGTTCGGTGACGTTTAACGTACCCGCCGCTACCGAAATCGTCCCATGATTTTCAACCGCCGCCGAAAGGTTGAGCGTTCCCGACGTGTTTGTGATCGTCCCATGATTGACGATTTTCCCGTTCTCCGTCTTGATCGTTTTCGTATTTTCAGGAGAACTACTTCCCAGGATACCAGAAATCGTTATCGTCTCGGCCACCGTTAAAACCGCCGGATTCTCCGCTGTCCCCGACACAAGGAGCGTACTCGTATAATTGGAGCCTGAGCTAGCTCCCGACGAATCCAGTACAATGGTACCGCTTCCTTTGAGTGACTGGCTTCCGACAAACTTTAGCGTTGTGTTACGGTAACCCACCGTCAACGTCCCATTCACCGTCAAGTCGCCATACGACGTTAATGTAGCGTTACTGGTACCCGAAATCGTCGCATTGCCCAGGATCGTGACATCATGAAAATACGTCGTACTGGACGTGAGTGAGGCGTTGACAATGCTTGATTTTTGTAACGTCAGCGAACCGGCGGTGTGGTTAAGCCTTCCGCCTTGAATCGCTACCCCTCCGAAGGCAACGGTGCTGGTGCCGGACACCGAAATGGTATTGGTCAAAGTTCCGCCATCAATGGTGAGCGGCACCTCCCCCAAACTGACAATGGTCACGCTTCCTCTGGTGCTCACCGGGATATTGATGGCCAGTTCCGTGCCGGTAAGCGTGATTTTGTTGTCGGTTTCCGTTGTGCGAACGACGATCAGGTCCGTTCCCGTCGTCGTCCCCGCTTCGGTGATTTTGGCCCTGAGCACCGATTCCGAAAGCTCCGCCGCCGTGATTTCGATGACGTTGTACTTGCCCATGTCCTCCTCAAGAATCAAGGCGGGATACTGCCCCCTGATGAGGTCAAACTCGCCCGGCGAAATCGAAAGCATCTCCCTGCTTTCAAGCGGCTCAATACCAAGCCGCCGCCTCTGGGGGCCTTTACACTTTGATTGTTTGGGGGATTGACCGAAAAGTTTCTGGAAAAACATAAGTCTGGAAGGAAAGAAAGTGGACACAAAAATAAACAGGGAGAGGTAGTATAATCCCGTTGCAAGGAAAAATCAATCGACCCGGCAAGAACGACAAAAAGCGATCCTCCGCCCCAAAAAGACGGGGGTACGCCAGTGCCTCAAGAGAATTTCCCTCCGTACCATCAGAGGACCGCGCATAAACAAACGGCAATGACAGAAGCGAACCTCTGCACCGAAATTCTGCAAGCCTTCAGATGGCGTCCCCCTTACGGGAGACGCATGTCTCTGAAGATTTTTTTCTAAACTTCCAACCGACAAGCGGATGGTACTTGGAAGTCTGAAGGCACAAACTTGCGAACTTAACCAAAATGTCAAATTGACAGCAACAAAATCGTCACCACCACACTAAATTATATTCAGACGAAAAGATCGGTGCAAGAGCGCAAAAAGAAAATTTTTGGTATAAAGTATATTTCTTTACTGTCGATTTTTTACAGCCATTCTGGAGAAAAATTGGCGAGATTTTCTTTTCGCAAGGAACTCTTCACTCGTCCTCAAAAAGATCGACGTAATTTTCGACATAATCCCATTGTTCGGGATCGCGGTCCAGTTCGCGGTCGTCCAGCACCGGTTTACTCTCCTCTGGGTCAGGTTCGTCATATCGTGCATAAAGATCGCCGTTCTCCTCGTTGACGAAAAGCTGGCCCGGAACGTCGAAAAAACTGTCGGACCGGTTTGCTGGCACGTTGAATTTGAAAAACTTCTTCTCGACCAGCTGGTGAAGTTGGCGAAGTTCTTGGGCAATAGCCCGTGCTTGGCGAGCGCAAACTTTTGCCTCCTCTTTCTCGCGGACTCTTTGTGCGGTAATCCAGCGTTGGCATTTTTCGTAAGACACACCAAGGCGATCCAAAATTGATTCGATCCGAAACTCGTAAAAATTCCGTCCAATACCGAGCTTGGTCTGAATTTCTATTTTCGTTTCTCCCCCGAATCCACAAGGGTACATGAGTCGCTTCACAATTTGCAGGTCGAGTTCGGCCAATTGCCTTCGGAGAGCGTCTTGGGTCAACTTTTTATAATACGGCGGCAATCTTCGTGGATTGATGTTTTTAAGTTCCGTGTCATCGATCCGACCGACACATTCAAGGAATTCGATGTACCTTACCATCTCCCAGCTTTCTGAAGGTGAGCTCACCGGTTGCCACTCTTCGGACGATTCATCGCAGGGTTCCTGGGGAGAGTAAAGCCGAAAGCCCAGCGGCGGACAAAAGTAATCACTTCCGCCGAAATCGAAAACATAACGGGTATATTTTGGTAACGGAATGCCGAACCTGCTATTAACATCGCGGACCGTGACGGTAACATGACGTGGCGTTTTGGTAAAACGAGAGAGAACCTTTCGCTTCTCGTCCAAGACCATGTTCATAAAGACCGCGTAGAGAAACGTTTTAAACTTTACCCCACGTTCCGGATCGTAACGGCGAAGGGCTTCCGCATAACCCAATCCCCAAACGTTGCCGACGATTTCCTCCAAAAAAGCATCTGACGATTTTCCATATCGCCAACTGAACTTTTTTTTGACGATATGCCACGCCAAACCCTGTGACATCTTGTACTCATCACGTTCCCGCTCGCATTGCTCCTGAATCTCCGGTGTCGGTTTCGGGCGATACCATTTCTTTTCAGGGATCGGCAGATTGTACTCAAAACGCTTGTCTCTCTTTGGCCGCTTCGGTCCCTTCGTTGATTTGCCGGAGGACTTGTTCCCAGTCGTCGCGCAAGGTGATTGAAAAGACTCCAGGTTCCGAAAGGCCATTCGCGTAGCCGAATTCGTAGCGAAAGAACAAAGGAGACTCGGCGTTCTGCCCCAGTTGACCAACGTACTTTTCAGCGATTTCACGGTGCGTTTTGACGTAATCGATTGGCCTGATGTTAAATGCCTTACAAACGTGAATCCACGGCTCGATGCAACCAAGTTCAGCAAGGCTGATCAATGCGGAATCAATGTCATCTTTCTCCCAAAGCGAGTTTCTCGGTACCACTTCACCATCTTCGATGATTTTAGCCAGGCCATAGTTCCGGTCGCCAGGGTCAAGACCTCGCTGTCGTAACTCCGCTCCTGCCTCGCCAAGCGTTTTCGGGTATTTCGTCTTGACGGGACGCACCGCCCATTTGACGCCGCGAGTAAAAAACTCACCCTCGCCTGGCGGGTTCATGCCGTCCGGCAAGATTTGGAAGCAATGCGTTTCGTATTCCTCACGGGTGAGGAAGCCAAAATCTGTCAAGATATTATATAGCATAACTCTGGAACCGGCAGGCAGATTCTCTGTCTTTGAAGCTAATCGTTACAATCCACACAAAGCGTTTGCCGCACAAAAAAATCGCCATCTCAACATTCTTTACCTGTAGACTGAGAATAAGTTTAATAGGAGACCGCAAACAACCCCCAGTTTATCCATTTGTGTTCAGGTGTCAATCATGCCATCCGGAACATCTCTTTCAATTATACGTTGCGAAAAACTTTTTTGAAAATTTTTTTGTGAACTCAACAGTTTCGCTTACGGAAAGAGAATAAATATTATAGAGGGCACGAATGATTCGCCTCCGGCAATTTTTCCACCTCAACAATAAGGAGGTATACCTCAAGCTCAATCCCCGAAAACGTTGTCTCAAACCACTTCACATTTGCCAAAATGCTTTCACGAACGTGAAGGGCTTCACGATTCGGATAATAGACCTATAGAAGAACAACTTCAAAACCACCCTCGTTGCGACCGTCAATGTTTACGAAAACAATAACGATTCGAGGGTGTTCCAAGGGCACCATTCTTGCGGTGCTACCCTGCCGCTTGTCGGACCACTACTGAAAATTCTCGTCCCGATTTACTATCCCCCAAACAGGAGATTCCAATGCCTTTACCTCCCAGTATGAAGAAACCCAAGACAGACCTGGTCAAGATCGACGCCATTCGGACGGACCTTGGTACCCAGGCCCGAAGCAAGATTGATCAGGAAACGGTTCAACTTTACGCCGCCGCGATGCGTAAATTTGCTCCGTTTCCCCGTATTCTGCTGTTCCGCGACAAAGCCGTCGACGGGTACATTTTGATTGACGGGCGGCACCGTTTGGATGCCCACAAGCTGGTTCATTCAGATTTGCCAGTCTCCGCCGATGTTGTGAATGGTACACTCGAAGAGGCCCGCTGGTTTTCGTATGCCATGAACGCAAACCACGGGTTGAAACGTACCAATGCCGACAAGAATCGCGCCGCCCGGCTGGCGTTACAGCACCCGATGGGCGAGGGCAAGAGTAACTGCGAAATTGCCGACCACGTCGGCGTCGACGAAAAACTCATTCGGCGGGTCCGCGAGGAACTTGAATCCACTTCGGCTTTGCCGAAGTCGGCCAAGCGGGTCGGACGTGACGGACGGGCTATTTGTACTGAAAAAATCGGGCGGAATTCAGGCAAAAATGCGGAGATTGTCGCTTCGGACAGTGAAGTTGCCCTCCCGAACGTTGTGCCGATGGAGTTGACTGACGAACGAAAAACCGACAAAGAGGATTCCCCGGTCCCAACGCCGTCCGCATCGGTTCAACAGTCTGACGGAACCCACTCCAATGAATCTCTGTCGGCAAAAATCACCGAACAGGGTTCCGAATCCCCGGACCGGAATACCGTTTCACCCTGTGAGCAGAGGTTGATGAGTTGGTTGCCTCTCAAGAAAGATCGAGACAAGGGAGTGCAAGGCGACAATATCATCCATGTCCCACTCAGTGATTCGGATCGATTGGTTGCCTGCCTGTTTGAATCATTCGATCCACAATTTCGTGAAAAGGTACTTGACACCTTGATCCGTACAATGCTTGTGAACGACGGAAAAGAGTCGGTTCTCAAGGTCATTGCACCTTTGTACGACGAGTCTCACCGATCATAGATACCTCGAACAGAATGCCACTGCATCAATTTCGTCCCGCTCTTCTTCTCTTGTACAAGACCGTCATCTCGAAAAAATCTTCTGCGAACAGAAATTTTTTCGAATAATACCGCCGCTTGACGCAATAGATATCTATTGAGGGCGCGGTTCCTCTCTTCACACGTAACCGACTGGAAAGATCAGTCGGGCAGTCATTGTTTCACAGCGTTCCCTCCGTCGAGGGTACGCTTTCACCCTTTTTTCAAAGGAAACCTTATGCCCCGTAACGAAAATTTCCCTTTGACCGAAACTTCGGTCCGTCCTCAATCGTCCGAACCCGACGTGGAACTGGTCCCGTCGAACAATTCGAACGACACCACCTCTCTCAATGGAGAAAACACCATGACCCAAAAATTTGATTTTGATTCCCTTGTCGCCGCCGAAAAACAGCAGTCGCTTGACGATCTCGCCGAGTACCAGGAGGTCTTGCGGGAAATCGCCCGGAACGAGTGCAACCGCCCGGAGTCCGAGGTTCTGCGGCTTCTCGAACGTTGCGACCGGGACACCGGCGACCTCAAGGCCGACGTCGAATGGCGAGTCGAGCGTGACAATAAAATCGCCGAAATCCAGCGAGATGCAGAATACCGCACGAAAAACGACGAACTGCTTGCCAAGTTGCGATCAATGCGGGAAGAGTTTGAAAAACTCAAGGCCGAATACGAGGCCAAGCGTAACCCGTTCTGCTGGGAAAGCAATGCCCTTGAGGATAAGTTGCGAAACATTGAGCGGTTCCGTGACGACCTGTACGAATCCTGCCGGGACAACAATCTGAAACTTGAACTTCAAGTTCTTGAATCGTCTTTCTCCGCAGAGCACCGGATTGAGACTGAATTGTTCGCCAGGCAACGGGCGATCCGTAGTGAAATTTCGCAACGGGAATACGAGCGGGAGAACCTGCCGATCACGATTGATCGGAATGAACGCAAGAAAGACCTCAAGCAGAAAATCCGCCAACTTCAGGAGGAGTGGGAACAACTTGAGGTCAAGAAAGGCGAAATCGAACAGAAGAAAAGCGAACACAAACAGGCGGTCGCCACCCTCCGGGAGAGGATGATCTTTTCGTAAACCTTCGCCTGTAAAATCACCAACCCATGAAATATCGCACACAATCAACCAACACATCAACGAAACTCGAACAATGAAACACACAAACATCACCGGAGGCAGGGACGGTCCCTGTCTCCTTTTTGATTCGGCCCGGCTTCGGCTGGGCCGGGTCTCACTTGTTTTCAGTACAATCTATGACGAAAACACAAATGAAAAAGGGGCAGACATCCTCGAAACATGTCAATCTTGAATTTCACCCACTGGCGAATCTCTTTCCCTTGCTTGGTGAGCCGGAAATCCAAACTCTTGCACAGGATATTGCCGAGAACGGTCTGCAATCTCCAATCACAATTTATGAAGGGAAAATCCTTGATGGTCGTAACCGTTTCACCGCCTGCGTTATGAAGGGCGTCACACCACGATTCGTCGATTACAACGGCCACGAACCCATCAAATTCGTGGTCTCGACGAATCTGCACCGACGACATCTGAACGAGTCCCAACGGGCAATGGTGGCCGCGAAACTGGCGAACATATCCCACGGAGGCAACCGCAAAGATCAAGCGGCAAATTTGCCGCTTGATCCCAAGGGAACGAGTCAGGCAAAGGCAGCTCAATTGCTCAACACATCTGAACGTTCGGTTCGCAATGCCAAGAAAGTCGAAACGGAGGCGGTCCCCGAAGTCATTGCCGCCGTTGAGTCCGGCAAACTCCCTGTGTCCGTTGCCGCCACAATTGCGGAAGCACCGCCGGAAAAACAGCGTGAGGTGATCGCCAAGGACGACAAGAAGGCGATCCTTGCCGCCTCCAGGGAAATCCGCAAGGAGATGGCCGAGAAGCGGCGGGAAAAACGGACGCAACAGATTGTTGCGGCTGTGCAGAACAATAAACCGCTTGATGGTTCGCTTGGCACCTTCGCAGTCCTCTACGTCGATCCGCCTTGGACTTATGACGCCAGCGAGTCTGACATGCGGGTTATCGAAAACCATTACCCGACCATGACGCTGGAGGAGATTTGCGGACTCGATGTGAAAGGGATCGCTCATGATGATGCCATTTTGTTCCTTTGGGCTACGAGTCCCAAGCTGAAGGAGGCGTTTCAGGTTCTTGATGCCTGGGGCTTCGACTATCGCACCTGCGCCGTTTGGGACAAGGAGAAGATCGGGATGGGGTATTACTTTCGGCAACAGCATGAGTTGTTGCTTGTGGCGACCCGTGGGACGATTCCCACTCCGGCGGTGGAACATCGCCCTTCGTCGGTCATTCGGTCGCCGCGAGAGGAACATAGCCGCAAGCCGGGCAACGTGTACGACATCATCGAAAAAATGTACCCGCAGTTGCCGAAAGTTGAACTCTTCGCACGAAACACCCGGCCCGGCTGGAGCCGATGGGGGAACCAGTCATGAACAGAACACATGATTTTCAAGAGAGTCTCGCCTTGTCCGAGGCCATTGCCGATGAGTCGTGGTGGGAGGATGTCTACAGACAAGCCTTCCCATTTTTCGAGTCGATGGAGCGAGTGACCGGCGACACGCCGGAACAACGGGCGGGAATCGACCGGATCATTCACCTACGAGAGGGTGGGACGATTTACATTGACGAGAAGGTGCGACACACCGACTACGACGACGTTCTTCTTGAAATCTGGAGTTCGGAGGAACATCGAACCTGGGGCTGGGCCTGTAAACCGCTTGTCTGCGATTACATCGCCTACGTCTTTCTGCCGAGCAAACGCTGTTACCTCTTTCCCTTCCAACAACTTCAGCAGGCACTCAAGAACCACTGGGACGACTGGGGACGCACGTATCCCTCGGTAAAAGCCGTCAATCGCGGCTACACAACCTCGTCGATTGCCGTCCCGATTTTGACCCTGCAACAAGCCATGACCGAGGCGGGTTTTGTCCAATGGGACAAACCGTTCACCACTTTAAGGAGGATTTTATGAAACGCAAAACGAAAAAGCCGTTGACACCGCTCAAGGCGATCCGGGCCAAGTGTCTCGACTGCTGTTGCAATCAGGCCAAGGAAGTCAGGCTTTGTCCCTGCAAAAATTGTCCGCTTTATCCGTACCGGACGGGCAAAAACCCTCGCCGAAGCAAATTGTCAACGTCTGGCCAGACGGTATCGCAGGAATAGCCATTTATGCCAGTTTTTGCGAGTTGAGAGGCACTTTTTTTGCAACCCGGTCCCAAGTTGGCCTTTGATACCATCCGGAGGTCCTTCGCAAAAAATCGACGTTTTAGCATATTCCCACCCTGGACGGTCTGGAGAGTCTTTCTCCGGGTCATCCCTTACCCAATCATTTATGACACAGAATTTTTTGATCCTGACCCGCGAACTCGCCCGTGTGAAACGATGGGAGACGGCGGGTCATGCAACCTACTCACCGATCCTCATTGACGACCGGCCTGTCGCAATGGTGAAGTTTATGGCGGAGAACGTGGTACCGCCTGCCACACTCAAAATGGCACTCGGCGAAAAGGCGGAGAACGCTTCATTGCCGCTCTTTTTGATTCGATGGGACGAGGAGTCGATGTGGTTCCATGTCACACCGTGCAACAAACGGGCCGGAGTTCATCTCTCGGCGTCGGCATGGCTTAGCGTTGACGAACTTTTACAACTTTTTGACTATTGCCGTTATCGGTAAGAATTGGAGGAACTATGAAACCTATCACATTCAACTTGGAACAATACGGCGATTACGCCTCATTGACCTGTCCCGTCTGCAGCCACGAGAACGTCGCACCCACCCAGGTCAACGTCATTGGTGGGATCGGCAATACAGACGGGATCGGGACTCGCGTGGACGCTTCGGGCACGGCGGTCTACGCAACGCCGACCTTTGGGCGAGGTGTCCAGATCGAACTGAAGTTTTCGTGCGAATGCCAACATGTTTTCATTTACGAACTCCGTTTTCACAAGGGACAGACTCACCTGCGTCTGCGGGAATATCCCTTTTTTGAAAACGGGTCGGTGATCTGGCGAGATTGACATATCAAGGAGAATTTATGCACAATTTGACATTGGAGGCGGTCATTGGCCGCCTGGAATCACGCGGTTACGCCGTCAAGAGGAGTGGCGGCGTGTACCGTTCGCAATGCCCGGCACACGATGGCAAGGACTTGAACCTCGCTTTCACGCTGGGCGACAAGGGACAGGTGGTGTTCACCTGTCATTCGCACCATTGCACTTACGAAGAGATTATGAAAGCGTTGGGAGTGGAAAAACAAGAGAAAAAAGCAACCTCAATGAAAACCGTTCACCCCACGTATGAGGAGGCGGTCAGGGCAGCGTCCTACGGAGTGCAGAGGCCGGGCATACCGCCGGACAAGATTTATCGCTACAACAACCTGGACGGATCGGAAAACCTGTTCGTCTTGCGATGGAACACCGAAAACGGCAAGGAAGTGCGTCCGGTCACGAAGGTCAGTGGAGGCTATATCTGCGGAGAATCGTCCGAAGGGGGTTTGCCGATCTACAACCTCCCGAAAATTGCCGCCCTTTTTCGAGAACCGACTGTCCGTATTTTTGTAGCAGAGGGCGAGAAAGCGGCGGACTGCGTCACCACACTCGGCTTCACGGCGACGACCTCGGCCTTCGGAAGCGGTTCGGCGCACAAGGCGGACTGGGACGTATTGGACCGTCTGGCCTTGCGGTACAACAAGAAACCGGAGATCGTGATACTACCGGACAACGACCCACCCGGTGAGAAATACGCCGAAACGCTTGTCGGAAAATTGACGCAGTTTAAGTCGCAACCGACTGTGAAGGTGGTGTCGCTTGCCGATCACGGTGCAATAACCGGCCTCGACACCTTCCCCAAGGGTGGCGACATTGTCGATCTCTGCGAACTGCTTGACGGGAAAACTGAAACGGATATATTGGAGATGGTTGAGCGGATGATTGAGAATACCTTACCAGAGGCGGAGATCGAAGACGGTAATATCGAATGGGAACCGTTTCCCGTCGACCTGTTGCCGGAGAGTATCGGACGGCTGTGCCGCGAGTCGGCAAAGGCCAAGAATATCGAACCGGTGTACGTCGGGATTAATGCGATTGCGGCGGTTGCTTCCGTGGTTGGGAGTGCGTACAAAATCGAACTGAAACCCAGGGACTGGTACGAACCGGCGATCCTTTGGACTTGCCTTGTTGCCGAATCCGGGAGCGGAAAGAGTCCCGGCCTTGACTCGGCAACGTTGCCGCTTCGAACCCTGCAATCCGAGGCGGACCGCGATTACGACACGAAGTCCGATATTTACGCTACGGAAAAAGGGCAGTACGACCTTGACTATGACGACTGGAAGCGTGCACGAAAACGCAATCCCATGACGTTGCCGCCGGTCCTGCCGTTCGCTCCGAAAATGGAGACCTTTTTGGTTGACGACGCCACGCTGGAGGCAATTGCCGAGGTGCTTGAGAGTAACCCGTTCGGGATTTTACTGGTGAAAGACGAATTGGCCGGTTGGCTCAAGTCGTTCGACTGCTACCGGAGCGGCGGCGGTGCCAAAGACCTCCCGGCATGGTTGTCGATTCACGGTGGACGCATGTTTCGGATCAACCGCAAGACCGGCAAGAAAATGATTCACTCCAACAACCCGGCAGTGTCCGTTTGCGGCGGTGTCCAACCGTTGGTGTTACAGCGGATTGTCAATGAGAACGAGGACTTTTTCGACTCCGGGCTGACGGCGAGAATCCTGTTTGCCATGCCGCCGGACAAACCGTCGTACTGGACAGAAGCGGAAACGTCGGACGAGGCGTTGATGAATTACGAGCGAATTTTTCGGACGTTGTACCGTTGGCGGTCCGCCGAGAATGCCCCGTCGCCGGAAAACCCGCTGATTGTCCGCCTTTCGCCGGAAGCGAAGGACCTGTTCACGCAATTTTTCAATGTGAATGTTGACGAGCGTATGGTTCTTGACAGCGATATGAAAGCGTTTTGGGCCAAGTTCGCGTCGTATGCGGCGAGACTTGCCCTGGTATTTCAC
>CAZNVM010000222.1:0-2715 GCA_964576215.1 uncultured Planctomycetaceae bacterium | reverse complement strand
TAAGGAGCAAAAAACAGTAAAAATGAATCGTAAATAAATTATGAAACAGAAAATAGACGTTTTCCTAAGTATTCTATTTACAATGACTTGCGATCTGTTGCATCAGTTTGCGATTCGTTGTTAAAATGTACGATATTTACTCAATGTGTAAACAACGGGAACTCATTTGCCACGGAAAAGCACGGAATTCGAGTAAGAATAACAAAAAATATTCTGAATTTTTTTGGGTTCTTTTTGAACTATTTCCGTGAAATTCCGTGTTTTCTGTGGCTGAAAGTCATCGACTGTTTACGGTTCGAGTAAATTACTTCGTATCCGTTCACGCCACCGGCGTTCTCAGCGGCGCGATAGAGTTATTTTAGTGGGCAATTGTTCGGAAGTAAAGAAGGTGTTCGGAAGTAAAGAAGGCGGAGCGAGTCCATACAAAAAACAGCTTCTTACGAAACCCGTTCCAGAATTTCGAGACAGAGTTCCACGTAAGCTCTTGCGCCGCGGGATCGGGGATCGTAATCGAGGATCGACTGTCCGTAGCTCGACGCTTCGCTGAACTTGACGTCCCGGGGAATCACGGTTTGAAAGACGATTTCGCCGAAAAAGTCGCGGACCTCCTTGTCGACTTCGTACGTTAATTCCAGTGAATAATCGTACATCGTTTCGACGATCCCGCCGAATTGGAGCCGATCCGGTTTTTGAACCATCACCTTTTTGATGACCTCGATCATCTGCTCGAGTCCTTTCATGGCGAAATACTCGCACTGAATCGGCATAATCACCTCGGTCGAACCGGCCAGTGCAATCTGGGTGAGCTGTTCCAGTGAAGGCGGACAATCGATCAGCACGAAATCATAACCGTTGAGTTCCTGATTCAATTGTTCCTTCATCCGTTCGACTTTCGTTTCATCGGATCGGGTCAGGATTTCAATATCGCCGAACTTCCGGCTGCCGGGCAAGATTTCCAGATTTGGCGTCGCGGTTCGGAGCGTTGCACTGGTGATCGGTTCCCCCGAAGCGAGCGGATGAGCTGTTGCCGGCGCAAAACCGAGTCCGGTGGTTGCGTTGCATTGCGGGTCCAGATCAATCAAAAGCGTCCTGGCTCCGGCCTTGGAAATTCCCACAGCCAGAGAAATCGCGGTCGTCGTTTTACCGACACCCCCCTTTTGATTTGCTATACAAAGAACTCGAGGCATGACAAAAGTATACCCCGTGTCCTCAATCGATCAATCCCCCAATCACCTCGAGGGAACCAAGTCGACAACAAATTCACCAAAACAATGGCAGCCGGGAACGGAGCGCAGCGCAGTGACCGGATTTCCCCGCGATTCGGTCCGGTCGCTTCACTCCGTTGCGCTCCCGGCTGCCATTCATCGCGAACTTAGCGGCCTGCTCGATGGAAATATCAAATACCGCGTGCAATTTTTACCCGATGTACAAGCCGCTGGACAATTCATTCGCCAAATCGATGAGAATTTCGTCGACGATCTGGCCGTCAAGTTGGAATTTTCGGACAACGGGCCCGGCTTTGCCTTTTGCTCCTTGTGTTACAAAAATTTCGGTGTCGTGGACGGTGATATTGACCGCCACGTTATTCCCTTCCTCCGGTCGAAACGCCTGGAAGCTGGAAACACGTTCCGTTGCTTCCGGGTAAAGCATGTAAATATCGACCCAGGAACGTCCGCCGGACTTCGAGGACAGAAGGAGTTCGTTGCCCCCGTCGCCGGTGAGATCGCCGAGAGCAACGTTGACACCGCCCAGTGCTTCGGGCCGTTCGGACTTGATTTCCCGGACCGCCGTGTAGGCCGGTTGCACGTTGATGACGTCGAAGATGCGAACGACGGGTGCGATTCCCACCCCGGTCCCGATGACGATCTGCGCGTGATTCGCAACGTCAAGGGGCTCGGTGTTCCCGGCGTTTTCAATGTTCCCGACGGCGATGGAGCCGCCGCCAATGTATTCCTTGTTATCCTCGAAGGCGTTGAAATTCCGGGCAAACCGGAAGCCGCCGCCGGTGTTTTCAAAGACTCGGACTACGGCCTGACCGCTGCTGGGGACGAGGATGATGTCGTTCCAACCGTCGCCGGTAACATCACCGATGGCGACGTTCAAGCCATCCTTGAAGCTGTTGCCGTAAGTGGCGTGAGCGGGAATGCAAAGGTCTTCCCGAAGCGAACCGTCGGCACCGCAGAACACGAGCACGGTGGGAGCGGCGTTCCGGCCCGGTACCACCACGATGTCGGGCACGCCGTCGCCGGTAACGTCGCCGACGGCGACACGAAGTCCACCGGTGTAGTTGGTGCCGAATTGATCGACGTGGATGTCGTAAAGCCAATCGTTCGTCACGGCGTCATAAACCTGCACGACCGGTCGGCTAAACGGACCGGCGTCAGGAGCGACGGCGTAGATAAGAGTGTCCTGCACCACTTGCGTCCGTGCGGTCGTCGTCGCGGCAACCATACCCTGGTCGTTCACGGCCGTCAGTCGGAAGTCGTACAATGTGTCCATGCTCAATCGGGAGACTTTCGCAGAGGTTGCAGTTGATTCCGGATAAGAATACAATGCCCACTCCGTTTCAAAATCTTTTTGGTTCCCCACCAGAATCTGTGGGCAAAAAAATAGGTTTTTTGAGGTATGTGGAACAGAAAAGTAGATAATGGACCTTGAAAGTAAAGTATTTCAGTCACGTTGTATCGAAATAGTACATCTGGAAATATCTGTCAA
>CAZNVM010000221.1:0-1905 GCA_964576215.1 uncultured Planctomycetaceae bacterium | reverse complement strand
TGGCGGGCGCACATGGTGGGATTGGGGTTGCACACAACTCATGCGTATCGGTGGTGTCGTGCAGGCCGTTGGTGGCATCGCGGAGGTGTGGTTGGGTGCCACTGGTGTCATGGCGGGAGTCGGCGGTGCAGGGGGGTCCGGGGGCACAAGTCTTGCACTGACAGTAGGTTCCGTCATTTTAATTGGTCACGGAATTGACAACACCTGGGCGGGAATCTGCACGGCAATCACCGGCGGTTGCACGCAAACGATAACGTCATCCGCCGTCGAAGTGGCAACAGGTAGTCACCTCGCAGGAGAACTCGTCGACGCCTTCGTTGGCATCGCCGGTAGCATTGGTGTCGGCATGGGTATTAAATCCGCCCAAACCGCCGGGCAAGCGGCGACAACAGCGTCGAAGACCAATCTAGGAAAAGCCGCGAATGAACTCGGAGCAACTCGCGAAGCAAAGGTCGCTGAAATGCTTGAAGGGCACGTACCAGGTTCTGGTAAAATCAAACCTGGTAGTGGTTCTACAAACATTGATGTTATTGCCAAAAATGGTGACTTGGTTGGTGTCGGCGGCGGAGCAAAAAACAGGAATTTAAGCAAACTCGGAACCGAATTAAAGGTACTCATGGAGGAGGCAAATAAACGTGGCGTAAAAGTTCACTACGCCCTTCCGGAGGGAACCAATCCCGCTCTTGTCGAGTTCATTAAAAAACGCATAAACGGAGATATTATCTTCTTTTATTGAGTAAAAGTAGGGGAAATACTATGGCTGATAGAGATTTTTATTGTTTTATTGACACATACATGAATGCACATGATTTCGGTATTATCGAAACATGCTTTAATAAATATGAGTACTATTTAGACTGTCCTGACAATCCTGAAAAGCCAATTGGAGTCATAGCTGGACCTGAGCAAGATTATGATGGAAATACTTATTATCATACTCGTCAACAATTTGAGGAAATGTTGAGAGTAAAACATACTGTGTGTTTTAACATTTATGGGAAACGATTCGAATCTATTGTTTTTGTGGCAGTCGAACGAATCCAGAACACGTGCTGTTTATATATTAATTTATGCAGCGATGAGGGTGAAGAAGAACTCCTTATTAAACTCTGCCTAAATATCGCCCATCTTTTTGCTACTTCACGTAAGCTGATTGGATTTTATGTTGATACCCGAAGCAACTATCCGGATTATAATTGGCGTAAATTTTTCTTGAAGGGTGAATTGGAAAAACGAGGTCTTGAACTCGACAAGGAAATCGAAGATTTTGAAAAATATGCCAGACCATTTGTTAATAGTGGCGTATTGGGACAATACCTTCCGCCGCTTTTTGGAATCCGTCTTTCGCTTGCAGATCAGTTGGAGCCAACTGAACATTGGTGTCAAGCAAAAATCGTTGGAGACGTGTTGTTTTTGTACAATCCAGCAACGGCGGTAACTTATCATGATACGACACTCAAATTGGAAGATATTACATAAGGGGCCAATTCAGGAGTAACCCATGAACGCCAGCCAATCCTTTCTTGATCGCATTGCCAGAACGTTGTTCGGCAATTCCGGTACGAAAAAGTCGAAGGCTGTCAATACGCGCCGCCTTCAATTCGAGCCGCTGGAATCGCGGGAAATGCTTGCCGTCGGCCCGATTGCGGACGTTGAATTTCCGGCGCCGGTGAGATGCCACACGGAAATACAAAGCTCATGTCAGGTGTTCCAAGACGGAGAGATGGAATTTTCACACGGAGGCACAGAGACACAAAGAATTTCTAGCCCTTGCGCCTCCGTGTCTTTGTGCGAGAAAAATACTGCAGTGGCCGCACAATGGTCCGCCGACGTTCTTGACATGTTTTTCGAGAGCTACAATGACACCATCGATTACGGCACGGCCAGATATTCTGATTTTTCGAC
>CAZNVM010000220.1:0-6232 GCA_964576215.1 uncultured Planctomycetaceae bacterium | reverse complement strand
CAGTGCTTCCGCGGCGGCTCCACCAATGTGGTCCGGCATGGCAGCCCAGCCGAATTCGTGACTGTGAACATGGTGCGGCATCTTTTTCACACTGCAATCAACAAGAATCTCCGTCAAAAGCGGAACACTCTGCTCATCCCGAAGGATTCCCAGAGTGCGAATCACCGTGATTTTCGAAAGCGTATCCATCTGCTCTTCTTCAGTAAGGATTTTCCGAAGCGTCGCTTTGACCGCTGCCGATTTGCCGTAATGAGCCAAAGCGTCAACCGCTTTACGGAATTGGATCGACTCGGCACTGTTGGTCCAATCGGTCCCAGAAGGTGAAAGTTCGATAACGATCTGATTCATTCTTTCGATCTCACCCGGCGAAAGTAACTTGAAAGTCGATTCCCAGTACGCTTTCCGATCTTTGAGAGAAATATTTCTGGCTGCGAGAAAATCTCTATTTGAAACGGCTCCCGTGATATGTTGTAAAGTGATGTGCGCAGCGTGACCGACCTGCTCAAATGGATCTGTCAAGGCTTCCAAAAGCATCGGCACCGATTCCGGCGTGGCACAACAGGCGAGCGTGAGGGCGGCGATCATTCGTACCTCGTCGCTGGGGTCGTTTCGCATCGCTTCGCAAAGTTGCGGAGCGATTCCCTGCGGGCGAAGGATTCCTATCCGTTGTATGGCGGCATACCGGCGACCCGGTTCTTTGGCGGTTAGTTCGTTCACCAGGTGTTGCACCACCGGTCGTAATCCTTTGTCAGATTTGGCGGCGGCGAGAACCTCCGCCTCAGGGTGAAGGTTGATCCCGATGGTGTCGCGCATCCGCTCGATCTGAAGGTTGAGGACACCGCCGTTTGCCCCGTTGTTCGCCCGAAATTCCGGCGGGTCGATCCCAATCGTCAGGTCAATCGCCCGAAAGTGCCTTGATGAGGTGGCGGAGGTCTCAGGCGTGGCGTTACGGTCGGCGTGGCACCCGACACAAGAGCGGAACTCCCCTGGCCGGGTATAAATCCAGCTCAGTTCATTGACAACGGCCCGCCCTTCGGCGTCAACCGCCTGGACCACCAGCGGCATGTCGGCGGGAACCTCGACGTTGAACGAGCCGTCCGGCATGATCGGAAACGTTCCGAGATCGACGCCGACCGATCCGATATGTCCGTATTGATGTCTTGCACTGCGAAGCGTGAGCGGTTTGCCCATGAAGATTCGAACCGCCCGAACCCGGTCCCATTCGGCATTGGTCTGCTTGCTGTTGAAAACGTTGCCGCAGTACAAATACCCTTTCGAATCGTGACTCGTGGGAAGCACCGACTCATCGACGAAATCCGGCCAGAATCGCGGCATCGGCTTTTCCCCGAGGAAATGCACGCTGTGAACCGGCTCCGGCGATTGCAGAATTTTGTAACTCTTTCCCGTTTCCGGATCGACGACGGCAAGAGCTTTTCTCGAGGTTGTTACAAGAATCCGGTTATCCGGTGTTGGTGACATGTCGATCAAGCTGACCTGACAAGGCATCGCTTCGATGGTCACAGGAACCGGTTTTTCCACCGCCGATTTCAGCTCTGAAGCACTCAGACTCCGCTGATCGCTTGCGTCGCTTGATTCGCCCAACTTCGTGATGACCGGTCCGGCGTGGGAGATGGCGGCAAGGCGACCGTTCGGAAGCGGCGAAGGGCACCCAAACCCGTAATTCCGCAACCAGGCGGCGTCATGTTCGGCGGCGGTTTTCAAATCGTAACCGATGGCACCACGATCCGGACCGATCAGGATTTCGCCCGACGTTCCGTCCGGTCTGACGCAGTGAACGTGTGTTTCGACTTTGGCCCGTTCGAGAAAATTATCGTGGCGGATAAAGGCGATTCGTCCGTCCGCCATGGCGTGAGCATCGGCGTCGGCGGTAACGTGATAGGTGATCGGCCTGATCGTACCGTCAATCAAATCCATGCGAAACAACGAACGTGCCGTGTTGGCATGGTACTCATCCCGTGCGGCGGTTCGTGTCGACGTGAAAACGAGTGTGCCGTCCGGAAGTTCGCAAGGATCGAAGTCGTGCCATTTTCCCGACGTCAGTTGCGCAAGGCCGGTGCCGTCCACGTTGATACGGTAGAGATGGTAAAACGTGTCCCCCTCTGGTGCCATTGCAAAGTAGATCGTTTTGCCGTCAAAGGAGGAGCGGGGGGAGCCGATCCAACCGGTTCCGGCGTCCAGAATCATTTTGGACGTGCCGTTCGGGGAGGCGGGAATGAGCGTAAACATTTTGTTGCCGCTGTGGGACGGAGCGGGAACGTCGTTTTCCCAATACGTGCGTGTTTCGCCGATTCGGAAGTTCGTTTGCGCAAGAGGTTCCGAATTGTCCGGTGCCCGACCTTGCAGATAAACGATTCCGGCAGGCCAAACGAAATCCGGGTCGGGTTGCGAAAACGTGTCAGTCCGTCGCATCCAGTTGAAATGAGCGGCCGGTCGTAGAACTCTTAGCGTGCTTGGGTCCGTTACGGTTTTCGAGATCACCATGCGGGAGCCCCACGGGCCGCCGGTCAACGGGGCCAGGATGAATGAACGTTCCCAAGCGGAGTCGTTGTGGTCCGGTTCCCACCAATTTTCTTTGGGTTCCTCGGTGCAGGTCCAGGAATCGCCGGAATACTTTTCCAGAATTTCGCCGTTTTCAAGAACGATTTTGAGGCCGACGATGAGTCCGCAGGCATTACCGCCGAGGCTTTCCGCTTTGATGGCGATGCAATTGACCGCACGGGGGACGAGTTTTTCTTCGATACGAAACCGCTCGACGCTGCTCCATTCCGCGGCGTCGGTGCTTGCTTCTTCGGCAATCATTTTGTTGTTGATATACAATTGATAACCGTTGTCGGCGGTGATTAAAATCGTCGCTTCCCTGACTGGCTGTTCCGGTCGAAACGTGAACCGATAGTACGATTCGGACCCGGCCCCGCCGGCGGTGAGAGCGTTCGGATTGCTCCACATCCAAGAGGCTTTGGTCAAATCCGGGTTTGAAACATCCTGGGTATTGTCGGCCAGGACAATCGGCGTCAGGAACAGGGCAACGGCACAAAGAAAAAAGGCAATGCGGGACATAAGCAGGTATTTTGACAGAAGGATGGATATTTCGACACCCTCCCAGTCTAAGAAAAATTGGAGCACGTGTCAATAAGACGGCGGATGGTAGACAGCAGACAGCAGACAGCAGACAGCCAGTCCGTCGACAAGTTCCCGTTTTTTTGCAATCAAAGCAGCAATCGGAAGATTCAAAGAGCCGCAAGTGTAGGCGGTACTCCGCCGAAACTTGCGGGTTTTATGCGTGTTCGTTGTTACCCGGAAGTTTCGCTACGCTACACTTCCGGCTCTTTTTTCAGTCGGTCGACATCCATCACCCAGCCTTGGATTGTATAATCTTTGACGATTTGCCCTGTCCATTTGCGGAATTGTACGGCACGGTCGTTGTTGATTTTAAACCCCTTCACAATTTTTCGTCCGCGAAATCGAGATATTGTTGCCAATCATAGTCGGTAACGTCATGCAAGCCGGTTCGAATATGATAATGGATCGTCGCTCCAATCGGCTTGTCAAGCGACGGCATTTCGACATCGTAAATCATCCCCTCTCTTTCCGTAACGATTAACTTTTTGGCCGCGTCGCCGATGCCGTCGGTTCCGAGCAGACGGTACGTTGCGTCGGCGTTAAAGGCAGCGAGCAATTCTCCCTTGGGATCGGCCCAACGATCTTCAACGGCACTGGCGATGTACACAGGTCGCGGTGCAATCAGCGCGATCAACTCGTGTTGATCGATAGGCAAAGCCGCCTCGTTTCCGTTGTATTTGTTAAAATTTTCACAAAACCAATGCGGTCTGACCGTCATGGTCCGAGCGATGGTTTCGCCGTAAGCCCGACGCGAAATCGCCGCGCCGCCGCTGCCGGAGTTATTCGAAATGACCATCGCAAACCGCTCATCCTGCGCTCCGGCCCAAAGAGCGGTCTTGCCAAGTCGGGAATGTCCGAACACCGCCACCCGGTTGCCATCGATGGTGTCGCAACCTTCCAGGTAATCCAGTGCCCGCGATAATCCCCAGGCCCACGCACCGATGTTGCCCCATTCGTCGGCGTCTCTTTGCGTTTGCCCTTCACGGTAAAAAAGCGGATGCACGCCGTTTTGAAAACCGTCGTCGTAGTCGGGATCAATGTCGCAGTAATACCCGACGACCAGTGCGTACCCACGATCAATAATCGTTTCCACCGGCCAACGCGATTTGAAGGAACCACGCGGCTTGATGTCGCTACGGTTGTCCTGGGTGGGTTCCCATTTGGGGATTCGAACATCCGGCTCGTCGGTAATGGTGTGGTTTCCGTGAAAATTCAGTCCCAAAAAAGCGGGAACCGGCCCTGTCGCTTTGTTGGGAACGTAAATCAGCAGGTCAAGGTACGGCCCATCTTCCCGGTCGGAAAACAGGAGCCGCACTTCCCGACGGGTTGCTTTGCCGTCCAAAGCGTCCGTCTTTTCGGACTGCGGGATGGCCCGGAATTTCCCTTTACGAGCTTGTGCGGCTTCCGGTGTTCTGCCGTACATTTCCTGTCCGAACAGGGCAATGATTTCGCCGCGTCGCTTGCCGAACCAGATTTCGGCGTCCGTAACGGAGGTAAGCGGGTTGGGCAACGTGTAATACGGCACTTTGGCCTCGTCAAAATTCGCATCGCGCCGATCTTGAGCAAAAACGTTCATCATACCTCCGGCAAGTGAAAGGAAACTGAAAAAGACAAAGACGGTTATTTTTTTTGACATTTGTACCTGTGAAAAACGAAAATGCCGTGAAAAGACTCGTTCACTATAGCGATTTTCAGCGATCTTTTGAAGGGGCGGATTCATTTTTGGCGTACCAAGGCGGCGGTTTTCAAGGAAAAGTTTCAAAAAAACGATAAAAACGAAAAAAATTTTATTTTAAAATGTTGCATTTATTGCGTTTTGAACTATAATACGGGTATGAGCTGAGGTTCCGATTCGGCTCTTCTGGAATTTTGAAAAAAACCGTTCTTTTCAGAAAAAGAGGAACTGAAAGGTTATTTCACTCGACAGCACGCCAAAAAACGTGCTTTTTGGGGTTCATTTACCGTTTCGTACCACCCTTTTTGTCCGCAGTTTTTTCCCCTCCACGTCGGTTTTCGCCCAATTGGTCGGAATTGCGATGATGAGACTCAGTGAGCAAGGGAATCGTTGTCCCAAAAACAGGAATCGTTTTTTCCTTTTTGGGTTTTAAAATGCCGTAAGGTTAATATTGATCGGTTGTCAAGCATTTTTGAAGACCGAGAGGGATGTCCAGACAGAAATTTGTCTGAAAGTGGCATTTCTTTCCGTTCCTTTCGTTGCGAGAATGCGAGACTCTACATCTTATCTATTTTGACAAAGGGGTTGTTATGTTGAAGACACTTGGTATCGTCAAGGGGACGCTGTTGACCGAAAAACAGCGTCGGCATCTATTGCGCCCGCTGGCCGGAAAATCGGTTTTGGAATGGGTCGTTCGTCAGCTGACCGAATGTGAATTTTTGGACCGCGTGGTCGTTTTATCCGACAAAACGGAAAACAGCAAGTTGATTCATGCGCTCACGCCGATTGATATTCCCGTTTTTGCCTCGGAGAAGGATACAACGATTGCGTGTTTGGTTGATACTTTGGAACATTACCCGGCGGAATCGTGCGTCTTTATCGGTGCGGACTGGCCGTTTTTGGACCCCCTTCTCGTCGATCAGTTGATCCAAACCGCTACGGAAACGGAAATTCCCTGCGATTACGCCGCCTACCAGTTTATGAACGAATACTTTTCGGCGGGCCGTCCGTTCGGACTTTTCCCGGAATGGTACAGGGCAATTTCCCTGCTCATTGCTGCGGAGCAGGCCAACGACGAAGTTCACAGGCAACTGCCCGGCTGCTTTTTTCTGGACCATCAATCGAGTTTCGAAGTCGAACTTTTACCGGCACCGGCAGGGTTGGATCGTATTGATATTCGGCTCACGTTCGACCAGGAAGACGACTGGGAAAATATCCTCGCAATCCACGATGCCTTGGGAATGGAAGATTTCAACTGGCGAAAGTTGTCCAACCTGCTCCATCACCAGCCGTTGCTTCGCCAGAGGATGGCTCGGCTGAACTCCAGCGCATTTGCCGAGATTCGTTGACGGAGAAGAGGATAGAGGATAGAGGATGGAGGATAGAGGTTCACTTATAATCCCTCTGCCCTTTTTC
>CAZNVM010000219.1:0-1984 GCA_964576215.1 uncultured Planctomycetaceae bacterium | reverse complement strand
CTTAATCCGTGGGTCATTGGTTCAAGTCCAATAGGGGGTATTGCGTAAGCCTTGTGTTGTCAAAGAGTTACGGCGACACAAGGCTTTCTCGTTTTGATGATTCCCGCCAAAAGGTGCCGAAAACGGTGACGTCAGGAAGGGTCTCAACAAGCATTAAACGGCACTTCGACCGGTTCCGACATTGAAAACGCCGAGCTTTGGGCTGGCCAGAGATACGGATTCTTGGACCGGGGCGGGCGGTCTTGGGAACTTCCCGCCCTGTTTGCGCCGTGTAGCGGCCTCCGCCGCAAGTCGGGACTTGGGGCAACTCCGAACCCGGTCGCCCACGGTGGGCGAGTTTTCGGCCTCGTCAAGTAGGCATGCTTTTTTGATCTGGCAGGGGTGCGCGCAAATTTTCTGGGTGGCTAATGAGCAGTTTTCCAGTAATCATTCCATTGATCGCCATAGTAGATTGAGCAGATGATCCCCATTCGGTCCACCCGTTCACGTTTCCACTTCGCTCCGGTCTGTTTGAGTCTCGCTCCGATCAGGTTTTTGCAGGCCCCTTCCACCTGGCCGCTTCCAATCGACAAGCCCGCCGCCAGCCGCTCTCGGTAGTTCAGACGGGCAGAATGAAACACCAGGTAATTTTCCAATTGTCGAAGTGCCTCTTTATTCCGGTCCAACTGCTCCCACTGGGCCATCATCCGTACCCGATCCAAAAGAGGAGCCACTCCCCATTCCAGTAAATCATATCGCATCGTTTCATACCACCAACGGTATTCCGCCGTCCCTTTGCCGAACAACACATCCCCTTTGGACGACAGGTACTCCAAGGCGTGATAAATGTCCAAATTCTCTTTCGCCTTGCCAGAAAATTCCAAAAAAATCGAATCCCAAATCCAAGAGGCGGCATCCGCCAGTGCTGACACCACACCGGGATCGGTGATTTCTAATCGATTCAACCAGTAACCCCACCGTCTGCGAAAGACATCTTTTTCCTCAATCGCTGCAAACGCGATGGAAACATGCGGCTTCGGCAAGTGCCGTGACGCCCACTCTTGTGGTGTCGCGCTCTTACCCGGTTCCCGCCGTGAAAAAATACCGATTCTCATCTCCTTCCAGCCTTCCAGGGTATTAACGCAGGTGCCGTCCGTTGTGAACTCAATCTCGCCTTCGGCTTCAACAAACTCCTTCCAGGACTGCGGATTGTTCTCCTGCCATTGTTTCATTTTCACGGACTCTTTGTCACATAATGTCTTGATCGTGTTGGCGGCGATTTTGAGACCACAGAATTTCAGTAACCGTTTTTCTGCTTTGTCAAAGGAGGAGTCGGCGGCGGCAAAGACGGCAAGATCACGCACGCCAACGGTGTGACGGTCTTCCTGGCCAAGCATTTCGTCGGTCGGATGAATGAGTTCCCGGCACTGTAAACATTGTCGATAAACCCGACGGATTTTAAGGACACCGGGGACACTTACAATTTGTCGCTTGGGGTATCCGAGGTGTTCTCGCTTTCCGCCGCAGTCGCACTGCCGGGTTTCGTTTTTTTTTCCAAGAGATCATTTTGTTCCTGGAGGATGGTTTCGAGGGCTTGGCGGGTGAATTCGCGGCCACGTTCCACCGCACAGGCCTCGGCCTGGCGAATGATTTTTCCGTAGGGGGCGTTCCTCGCGGTAGCGCGGAGATCGCGGATGAACGCCTTCGCTTGTTCGAGCAACAGGGCGTCGGTTTCGGCTTCAATTTGTTCAGCGGTTTGGTCATGTTTCGGCATGGCGAGTCCTTTCGCGTAAGGGGGAAATGGAAATATTAACAGACATTTTACCTAAATCCCCCAATCATACAAGAAGTTTTGCGCGCACCCTCTGGCAGTTTGTGGGCAACTCATCGCCGTTTTTGTTTGACGATTGACCCGCATTCGAATTCGGCAAGTTGCTTCATCAGGCTCGACTTGCGGCGATGCCGAACGCGAATGTCCTCCATGATCTTCGACCATTCGGAGGAG
>CAZNVM010000218.1:0-2191 GCA_964576215.1 uncultured Planctomycetaceae bacterium | reverse complement strand
TGCTCCGTCCAACGGTCGGTTATTCGCTTTGAACGCGGCGTCAACGAAATCCAACAGTTCTTTTGTTACTTCAATCCTCTGCTGTTTATCCGCAAGCTCCAAAAGCGGTCGAAACGCTTCAGGGAAATCCTGCCCGGCATCTTCAATCATTTTTTTGAGGATACCGAATGTGGCCCGTAATACGGGGCCACCGACCAACTTATCAAAGTCCCAGTCGGGCAAATCCACCACGTCGTACTCTACGGTGATGTTTTTTCCGACCGGTTTATCGTTCTTATCTTTCGGGAGCGAATCGGCCATTGTCGGATACGGTCCCCGATGCGGCTTCTTTCCGGTCCGAACAACGATGAAGTACGGAGCGGAGAGCGGCAGTTGTTCCTTATCCTCCGCGTCCCATATTGCGCTAACGTACTTGAGCAACTTTCGCGGTATCTTTTTCAAGTTGCCGCTCTGGTGCTCAAATACAATCACGGCGGTTCGGGTTCCCTGTTTCTCTTTCAATGGGCATCGGAACACCAGATCAATGATCCGTTCCGCACCGTCCGCGCCGATATAATGCGTTGGAGCCGGTCGAATCCGTTTTGTATCGATAGCGGATACGAACTGTTTGTCGGCGTAATTTTTCAAAAAATCGACAAAAACAAGGAGTTGTCCGAACATCCGCTTTACGAACGTATCGTAAATATTCCCTTGCGGTTTCGATTCTTTTGATTTTGTTTCTTTTGTGCCCATTGATCCATTGTAATTCGGCTGGCGGCGAAAGCAAGACGGGTATCGGAGGCAAAGAAATGAGAATCGCAAAGCCCCCCTCCGCCAACCCTGCGAAGAAGCAAATGTTCAAATCTGAACACACCACCACCTCCGCCACAGAGGTCCGGGACAAATGCGGACCGGAACACGCCCCCGGCGTAGAGTGGTGGAATCGTGGCCGAGGGGTAAGGGGGAAGGGGGTGTAAAGATCAGTAAACGTTTTTGTCCAGCAATTGCGAAAATCTCGTCTTCGTTCAACATTCGTGAGGGTCGCCCGGATGAGACGTAACAACGTTACCCTCTGAAACGCTGTTCTGATGTAAAGATGTTCACGCACTCACCCTTTCCATCAAACTCAAACAGATGCTTGATTTTTAGCCGCTCCATGTCGGGGTGCTCGCTCATTCTGGGACCCAGACAAATCTCTTCCGGGTGCTCTTTGTCGGTAAACAGGATTTTTTCGGTCTCGACGTGAAGAACAGGGGATTTGTTAATGTAACAGTCTTTTTTTCCCTGTTCTAACGTCGTGATGTAGAGCAACCGCCATTCCTTTTCATGTGCATAAGTGGCACTTTTGATCAAATGGGAAATCGGCAAGAAAGCACGAAGCAAAATGTCATGTACTTTTTTTTCTTGACATTCTGCGTACATTCCGGTAAGTGCATCGAGGGCTTCTGAGATAGATTTAAGTTTCTTTTTGATTTCCTTCTCTTCAGCTGTCAATTTCTCTTCAGCTGTCGAATTCTTTTCAGCTGTCAAGTAGATGACTTTCGCAAACGAGAGAACACGCATGGGTATGGGCTTCGATTCATTGCCATTTTTTTGACTTTGAGTGGGCACAGGGACGTGGGCAGGTGTTTCTCTGGAAAACGTGTCAAGTTCCTGTTTGATTTGGTCTTTTGTTCTAGCAGTCGCTTCTTCCAACTTGCCTTTACCTTCATAAGGAATGCCCAGCGAAACGCCTTTTCCGGTATCACCGTAGGAACTATTCCACATCAGCAAGTTATCTTTGTCCTCGTGGAATGAACGGATAAAGGCAATAGTTGTTACATCCATCTCATGTTCAGAATTTACCAGCGAATCCAGTAGTCTCTTTATGTTTTCTTTACAACAGGATGCAAAATACTTGAAGATGTACTTTCCCTCATCAGGATCATTCTGGTAGCAGGCTGGTTTCAACCAAATAGATTGCGATTGCCTGATTGTGTCTAGAAATGTTTCTCCATTACCCAGATCATTTTTCGTGTACTGATAATAATAAGCCCCCTTTTTGTCAGATTGTTCTTCAGATTGTTTTTCCGGTTCCCCACCAGAATCTGTGGGTAAAAAAATAGGTTTTTTGAGGTATGTGGAACAGAAAAGTAGATAATGGACCTTGAAAGTAAAGTATTTCAGTCACGTTGTATCGAAATAGTACATCTGGAAATATCTGTCAAATTTG
>CAZNVM010000217.1:0-9829 GCA_964576215.1 uncultured Planctomycetaceae bacterium | reverse complement strand
TTTAACGAACATTGCGTTATCGCTGGCCCAGTTACTACAGCGTAAGGAGCGAACTCTCAAAGAGGTCCGCGAACGATGTCATGCCAATCCTAAAAAAACCGCAAAAAAACTCGGACTCGCCTGAAACTTGTTAGCGGCCTGAAGAGCACGGAGTAAGCGGTTTTCGGTGGCACCGCTTACTGCGTGCGCGGCTCTGATTGGGTTCACGGTCATTTCATTTCGCAACTGACGCCGCCGGCAGCGGGCAGGTAAGCACTGTGAACGTAATCGGCGACCATGCGGTGCGCACTGAACCGCCAGGCCAGAGTGCTGATGGAGTTCATCATGCGGCGAATCCAACGGCCCGGAAGACCGCTTTCGTCGATTTCGTAATACATCGGAACCACTTCGTTTTCGATAACGTCAAACAGACTTGCGCCGTCCCTGGTGTCGGTAATCACCGTATCGACGTGCTGGCTTCCATGTCCGATTGCGAAACCGTTGGTGCCGTCGTACGCTTCCGCCCACCATCCGTCGAGAACCGAAAGGTTCAACGCTCCGTTGAGCACCGCTTTCTGACCGCTCGTTCCCGACGCCTCCAACGGACGCCGCGGGGTGTTCAGCCAAACGTCGACGCCCTGAATCATGTGCCGACAAACATTGATGTCGTAGTCCTCAATGAATACGAATCGGCTGGCAAACCGGGGATCGTTGCGTAAGTTCGCAATCGTTTGGATGAATTCCTTGCCGGGATTGTCCGCCGGATGCGCTTTGCCCGCAAAAATGAACTGAACCGGTCGATCCGGATCATTACAGATTCTTTCCATGCGGTCGACGTCGCTCAGCAGAAGCGTTGCCCTTTTGTACGTGGCAAACCGCCGTCCAAACCCAATCGTCAGGATTTGCGGATCGAGAATATTTCGAGCGAGATCAATGACTTTATCCGACTCTCCCCGACGGCGACACTGTCTCGAAAGGCGACGGCGGGCGAATTGTACCAGCAGGTTTTTCAATGCGTTATGGGTTTCCCAAAGTTCGCCGGGATCAATATTACAAACCTCGGCCCAATCTTTCGGGTTGATCGATTCTTCGGACCAGGTTGCCGGGAGATTTCGTTCGAACAGGGTTTTGATTTGCCAAGCCATCCAACTCGGCACGTGAACACCGTTGGTGATATGTCCAATGGGCACCTCTTCTTCGGGCCGGGCCGGCCAGAGACATTGCCACATTTTCCGGGAAACCTTTCCGTGAAGTGAGCTGACGGCGTTTGCGTATCGGGACAATTTCAGTCCGAGTACGGTCATGCAGAATGTTTCGTTTCTGTCGTTTGGATTGACCCGACCCAGACTCATCAATTGGTCGTGAGAAATTCCGAGCTCCTGTCGGAGCGGCGAAAGGTGCTCGTCGATCAATTCGTCGTCGAATCGGTCGTGGCCGGCGGGAACCGGCGTGTGTGTCGTGAAAACGGTGTGCTGCGCAACGTCGCGGAGAGCATCCTCGAAATTCATTCCGTCTTCGTGCATTCGTTCCCGTATGACTTCGAGGGTTGCGAATGCATTGTGTCCTTCGTTGAGATGGTAAACGCCGGGCGTGATTCCGAGTGCTTTCAGGGTGCGAACGCCGCCGATCCCGGAAACGATTTCCTGCCGGATACGGGTTCGGTTGTTTCCCCCGTAAAGTCGGGAAGTCAACTCACGGTCTTCCGGGAGATTTTCTTCCAAATCCGTGTCGAGCAGGTAAAGTTCGACGCGACCGACCTTCATTTTACGGACTTTCGCGGAAATCATCCCCGTCCGTGTTTGGATTTGGACGGTAATTTTGTTCCCTTTTCGATCAACCGCCGGCTCCAGCGGCAAATACTCGACCATTGTGTCGAGGTATTCTTCCTGTTGCCAACCGTCGGCACCGAGGTACTGCTTAAAGTAACCCTGATCGTAGAAGAGGCCGATTGCGACAAGAGGAACGCCCAGACCGCTTGCGCTTTTGACATGGTCGCCGGAAAGAACGCCCAAGCCGCCGGAATAGATCGGAACCGATTCGTGAACGCCAAATTCCAGCGAAAAATAGGCAACCGGTTTCGAGCCGAGAACGCCGACATTCTGTCTGGCCCAATCGGTTCGTTTGTTCATGTATTCCCCCATGCGCCGGTACGCCTGGTCGATTCTTGTGTAAAGAACCAGTTCGGCGGCCCGAAGTTCCAAACGTTCCGGTGTAAACTCCCGAAGCAGTGCAATCGGATTGTGTCCGAGTTGCCGCCAGCGAATCGGATCGAACGAACGAAACATATCGATCACTTCCGGATGCCAACTCCACCAGAGATTGTTGGCCAAAGCCATGCACTTGTCGTAGAGGCCCTGAGGGGTAATCGTCGGAGGTTTATGGGGTTTGGAATCGACATTCTGCATACCGGCTGGCTCCATTTGAGGTGTAACAATAGTTGATAAAGAAAAGGATTAACTCCGTAAATCCGTAACCAATGCGAATCGTGGACTACCCGGAGGCTTCGCAATTGTACCTTATCTTGGTGCCTATGCAAGGATTAAAGAACCAATTTTTCCCTTTTCCCCCTTTCTCTTTTCCCCCTTTTCCCCTAAATTTAGTATTTCCTTTTGCCTTCCTTACTCAAACCGTAAACAAATGGTAACTCAAAACAGTCAAGGGCATCGGGAATCGGGCATCGGGAATAGGTGATAAGTGAAAAACTTCCTCCAATTTCCAATTTCCGATTCCCGATTCCCGATTCCCGATGCCCTTAAATTTCAACACTTTCTCCGGTTTCAATACCATTTCGTTTACACTTTGAGTTCCTTACGAGATTTTATGTCATTTTTTCTGACCGATTCCCACGTTCACCTTCAAGACCCGGCGTTTCACGGCGACTCCGGCAGCGACTTGGACGATGTTCTGCGAAGAGCGAAAGAACGGGGAATCGAGCGTTTTTTTTGCAACGGGACTTCGCCGGACGACTGGGACGATGTTTGGAAATTGGCCGACGAGCGGAAAGAAATCGTTCCCTTTTTCGGACTGCATCCCTGGTACGTTGATCGGGACGACGATTGGGAGGAACGGCTGATCCATTTCGTCGATAAAAAATCCGTTTCAGGCCGTTCCTGCGTGGGAATCGGCGAAATCGGTTTGGATTATTACGTTAAACCGAGAAACGATTTCAGGCAAAAAGAAGCGTTTCGGATTCAATTGCGGCTTGCGAAAAGCCGTGGATTGCCGGTTACGGTTCACTCGGTTCGCGCGATCCATGAGATCATACCGATTTTGGAGGCCGAAGGTCCGTTTCCGGCGGTTTTGCTCCACTCTTTTGCCGGACCGGCGGACCGGATCGGACAGTTGGTACGGCTCGGTTGTTTTTTTTCCTTCTCGGCAACCCTGCTCAAATCGCAAAACCACCGTGTGCGGGAAGCGGCGGCCGGCGTTCCTGAAAATCGGATCCTTCTGGAAAGCGACGCTCCGGCGTTGCCGCCGCAATTCGGCAAACGTAACGAACCGGTCGTTTTGGAAGCAATTTTGAACGAACTCGCACTTTTGCGAAACGTTCCAAGTCAATATCTACGCGAGATTCTTTTTGAAAACAGTCAAACGATACAAAGCAACCAAGGGCATAGTGATAAGTGATAAGTGATAAGTGATGAGTGATGAGTATTTCCTATGCCCTATGCCCTTATTTTTCCGCTTCATTACCATTTCGTTTACATTTTGAGTTATGTCCAAAGCGATTGTTTTATTTTCCGGCGGCCTTGACAGTTTGTTGACCGTTCGGGTTTTGCAACAGCAGGAAATTGAAGTCGTCGGCCTTCATATTGTGACGCCGTTCCACGATGTTTCCGAACACGCCGCGCTGCGGGCCGGGCAGCTCGGAATCAAGTTCGTGCTCCGGCGAACGGACGACAATTACCTGAAAATGATTGCCGCTCCGCGTTTCGGGTACGGAAAGGCACTCAATCCGTGCATCGATTGCCGGATTGAAATGTGCCGCTTTGCCAAACAACTCCTGGAAGAGGAAGGGGCGGATTTTGTCGCCACCGGGGAAATCGCCGGTCAACGTCCGAACAGTCAAAAGCAGCATCAGCTTGCTTTGATTGCGAGG
Source organism: uncultured Planctomycetaceae bacterium (assembly GCA_964576215.1). Taxonomy (GTDB): domain Bacteria; phylum Planctomycetota; class Planctomycetia; order Pirellulales; family Thermoguttaceae; genus JAVBSX01. The sequence goes on along the minus strand of CAZNVM010000217.1, from coordinate 5,751 downwards.
GAATCGGGACTCGGCGGCAAACTTTTACGACCGCTTTCGGCAAAAGTGCTTGCTCCGACGACGCCGGAAAACGAGGGCCTGATCGACCGGAAACAACTGTGCGCTTTTACCGGACGCGGTCGGATTCAACTTTTTTCGCTGGCCCGCAAACTGGACGTCGGCAAAATTCCGCAGCCGTCCACCGGTTGTTTACTGTGCGAAAAATCGTTTGCGCCCCGGTTGGAAGATTTATTCAAGTATTGCAACGATCCGACCGGTTGGGACATTGAAGTGCTCGGCGGAGGACGGCAAATACGAATCAGCCCGACAATCAAGTGTGCGATGGGACGCAACGAGGCCAACTGTTTGCATCTGCAACGGCTTTTCGACCATCCGGACGCGAAACCATCGATCATCGTGATCCCGGAAAATTTCAACGGCCCGACAACGCTTTTTGTGGGAGCGAAACCGGAAGATCATTCTCCGGAGGAATTTGAAAAAATCCTCGACCTTGCCGGTGCGCTGACGCTCAGGTTCACGAATCCCAACAAATACGATCCCGACAATACCGTTGCGCTGGTCAGGTACGGAAAAGAAAAAGTGTTACGAAAAATCCGTCCCGACCCGGCGGTCGAACAGTATGCGGTACTGAAAGAAATGGACTCGGACCATAAACGGGTCGGTTAGACAAGGAGTCACCGGTTTTCCTACAAACTGTAAACACTCCCGATGCAGGATGTTTTGCGCAACATGCTGATTGAGGATCGGATCAAATCATTTTCGGAAGGCACCACGTACAATGACGTCGCCCGAAAATTGAACGCACTCCTGATTCCCGTCGAGTGATTTTTTTGGTAAAATACAAGCTGGCGGTGAGCGATTCTCAACGAAGGCGTTTACAGGCGTTTACAGTTTGTCGTTTAGCAAAGCCAGTACCTGTTCCTTTTACGCCAAACGCATCAAACGTCGAAGTGTCCATTCGACGCAAAGTAGCTTGCATAAAACGTACAGAAACAGTTTCATTGTTCTTTCGTCCGCCGCCCGATCAAGCACGGATTGCTGCGAACGGGCCGGAAAGCGGTCGAAAAACGAAGTATCCGGGTTTGAAACCGCCTGGTACGGCGAATCGAAATACCTGCCGTCCGTTTTTTGGGCGATCTCCTTCAGGAGCGGTTCGTTGCGGTTCGGATGTTCACTTTCCAAGTCGCTCATCCTCACTTGAACGGTTTCCGTAAGCGTTTCGCCCGCTTCCGGAATCTGTAATTTCAACGTCCAATTTCCTTCGAGGAGCATCGGAATAAAACCGGAATACGACCCGGAGACTGCGGAGTCAACTTCCAGGGGAATACGCTGGACTTTCGTGTCCGGCGGAATCACGTCGAGAAAAATCCGCTCCGCTTCAAGCGGGTTGAACTGCGAATCGTAAACGGTGGCACGAACCACCGCCGTGGAACCGAGCGAATATCTTTTTTTGTCCGTCGCAAGAGAACCCCGCCCGGAGTGCTGCAACAAACGTCCTTGTGAAACGTGCCGTATCAGTTTCGCGTAAATTTTTTCGAAATACGTGTCGTCAAGGATTCGCAACCGCCAGATTTCGCTACTCCCAATGTAAAAAACGCGGCCTGCTCCGTAATACTGCTCCGCAAACAACGCCGCAACGCCGGTCATTCCCGCCGCATCCGGGGATGAGGACTTTGCGTAAAGCGTTGCGGTCGGTTTTAAACCGCGAACGAGAAAGAACGAGTAAAAGCCGGGAAACTCGCTCCAAATTGCACGGGACTGAGTTTCCGTGTCCGCCGGACGCAAAAATTCCGCTTCTTCGCCGGACCGCTCCCATTTCAGAGGCCAGGGTTGCGTATCGGGGCGATAAACCAGGGGTGCCGCCGCTTTTTGCGACGAAATGTCAACCGGGTACATTGCCCGGATTTTGTCCAGAGTTGGATCGGCAGTCCAGCCGGTAATCACGTCTCCCAGATGGACCGGCCCGGCAACGACGATCAACCCGCCGCCGAGTCGGGCAACCCAGTGTTCCAGTGTTTCGACCTGTTTCGGCGAAAGAACCCGCCAATCCGGATCGAACGCAACGACGCAGTCGTACTGCGACATTTCCGTTACGCCGTTCGGAAACGAAGCGAGAATTTTGTCCGCGCTTTGCGAAATACCGGACGAGGCCCAAGGGAGATAAACGTCGACTTGGACCGATTTGTCGCGGTAAAGTTGGTTGCATAAAAACTGGTAATCCCGAGTCGGTCCCCCGGCGAAAAGGAGAACGCGGTCCTTGCGGTCCACGATTTCGACAACCGCCGTTTGCAGATTATCCTCGGCAATTCGATCCTCTTTGGGAACGTCGAGTTTGACGTAAAGCCGGAATTTACCGAGCGAGTCCGGCTTGACTTCGAAATCGAGTTCCCGACTCGTTCCCGGCTTGAGTTCGAGTTCCTGTTTGGCAACCAAACGAGCCGAAGGGGGAATCGCGTCGCTGGAAAGCGGCTCCGAATCGCCGACGATCCAAAGCTCCACAGGAATTTTTTCGAAAAATTCTTCGAAAGATTCCTCCGTTTCACGAGGTTCAACTTCTGAGGCCTGCTCCTGCCCTTGCAACTCGACTTGCACCTTGAATTTGAACGGATCGTCAGGAAACGCCCGATTGGGAGCGTCAACGTGAAGAATCCGGTAGTTGAGCGGCAATTGTTTCAAACCGAAACCGATGGTGTCAATCGGAACCCTTGCGTTTTTTGCAAGTTCCAAAGCGTGGTCAATCGGCTCGCCGGTGTTCAGACCGCCGTCGGAAAGGAGAACGATTCCGGCGAGTGGTTGTCCACGTTCCCGTTGCAGCAGTTCCCGGAGTGCTTCACCGAGCCGCGTTTCCGGACCGTCGGCGACAAGAATACGGAGAGCGTCCGGGACTTCGCTTTTCTCCCATTCGGATTTTTTACGGTCAAGTTGCGTCAATCGATTGAGCGACTCGTCGAACCGGTAAACGACAACGTCATGTTTTTCACGGAATCGGTCGAGGATTTCGCATCGGGCTATCCAATCGAGAAGCGTTTCCATTCGGCTCGGTCCTTCCTGGTCCCGGGTAGACATACTTGCGCTGGAATCGATAAGAATCGCGATTCGGGACGAGCTGACGATCCGTTCCCATTGCGGTTGCAGGAAGTAGAGCAGTAGCGTAACCGCGACGGCTCCCCGAAGCGAAAGCAGAAGGTATCGTTGCCAATTTTTCAGTTCCGCTCCGTCAATCGTGTATCGCCGCCTGATCCAATAGAGGAGCAACAAGAGAATAAGAATCGGCCAAAACCAATCCTGCGATTCCTGTATGCGAGCAAAGTGAAACATGCGAATTACGAAATTACGTCCTCTATCAAGCGGGTTCCAACCGTCCGCAAATCAAAAGAGCGTACGGAGTAACGTTATTGTAGCGGTTTCACGGTAACAGGTCAAGCAATTTACGAATCATCACAGAACCAGGGCAGTCCGTCGACAAGTTTCGTTTTTGCGATCCCGTTAGCGGCGGGGCCGTGTGTTGAGTTTACCCCACTCCCGCACGGGGCAAGCCCCGTCGCTAACGATGTAGGGTGCGCGCAAATTTTCTGGGTGGTTCAATGAGCAGTTTTCCAGTAATCATTCCATTGATCTCCGTAGTGGTAGTTTCGGTTTGCTAACGAAACATTGGCCAAACCGTTCCAATGGACCTTCACCGGTAAACCACTCAAACAATAAGGGCAAAACCAAGCCAAAACTACCACTACCAACCTCGCTCGCTTTTGAGTACATGAGGATAACCAATCCGTTACACGTTGTACCTTTTTTGGTAAAATGAGCGAAAGATTTCATTTCTCAGCCCCCATTTTATCATGCCCGATTTCCGATTCCCGATTCCCTTTTTATTTTGCCTGCTCTTTCTGCTTGCGACGTCGCAAATGCTGCCATTGACTTGGGATGAAGGGGAATCGATTGATCGAGCGAACAAAATTGCGGCCTGGTTTCAAGTGGAGCGGCCTTTGTCGCGGGATTCGATTCGGGAACATTGGGTTTTTACGACGCAAATCGAAGGACATCCTGCGGGGTACGGAATTGTGATCGCCGCCGGACACGCCGTCAGTCACTCCATTTTGCCCCCGAAAACGGCGTATCGGTTCGGCCCGATGTTTCTGTTCGCCGTTGCGCTGGGAGCGGTGTTTCGCAAGATCGAAAAAAACGTCGACTTTCGAGCGGCGTTGTTTGCGGTTTTGGCAATTCTGTTGACTCCCCGGTTGTTCGCTCATGCTCATATTGCCGCTTGCGATTCGACCTTGACCGCCTGTTGGCTGCTTGCCTGGGCCTGCTTTGACCTGAAAACGTCCCGCAAAACCATCATTTGGGGGATTTTTCTCGGCCTGACCTTTTCGGCCAAGTTCACCGGTTGGATCGCGATTGTCCCGTTTTTCCTTTCGCTCTTTTTCTCGCAAAGACACAAAGCCCACAAAGAAATATCCGAAAATTCAACGCCTTTGTGTCCTTCGTGCCTTTGTGAGAGGAAAAAAAGTCTACTTCACTTCGCTTACGGTTTCGCCGTCGCACTGTTGACGTTTTTCGTGCTCAATCCGCCGCTCTGGTGGGAACCGATTCACGGGTTTTGCCAATTTTTCACGCTCAACATGTCACGGGAAAATTTTAACATTTCGATCCTTTTTCTCGGGCGAATGTATAACCTTGACCACCCGCTTCCGTGGTACAACACGATTGTCTGGGTTGCCATCACGGTTCCGGGCGGTTTTCTCGTTCTTTTGTTTTACGGGATTGGTCATGGTTTTGTCAAAAGAAACCAAATCGTATTGAGTTTGATACTTCACGCCGGCTCGCTGTTGGTTGTACGGGCGATTCCCGGCACACCGCCGCACGACGGGGTTCGGCTGTTCGTTACGGCGTTTGCGTTTTTGGCGATTCTAACCGGGATCGGGGCCGCCGCGCTGACCTCCGTTCGGTTGCGTCGATTTCGCGTGGGGTTGTACCTGGTTACTCTGATTTACGTAACAGCAATGTTTAATCTTTATTGGTACGCTCCGCAATGGTTATCGTACTACAATGCCGTAGTCGGCGGTTTGCCCGGAGCCGTTCGGGCGGGAATGGAACCGACGTATTACTGGGACTCGCTTGACAAAGAGGTTGCCGATTGGCTTGCGGCAAACGTGAAACCGGACGAAACCGTTTTATTCAGTGCGTCGTCGAAGAAAACGCTTGCTCTGCAAAGACAGTGGGGCGAACTCCGGACCGACTTTTACCGAAAAGACGCCGAATACCAAAAAGGAAAAACCATTCGGTACTACGTTTTACAGCGTCGGCCCAGCGGTGAATATGCGGCGGATCAACGGCTCATCAAGCAAGCGAAGCCGGTTTACACCAAAACCATCCGCCATAGCGGGTTCGGTTGGTGGAAGCTCGACGACGTTCCGATCCTCGAAATTTACGAGTTCAAAGATTATCTGAAAGCACGGCAAGTGTTTTGAAATATTTTCTGAAATTTGTCAAAACAAACTTGTTAGCGGCCCGGTTTTTTCGCGTTCTGTTTATCGGGAACTTGTCGACGGCCTGAACAATGGTACAATCGACAACAGAGTCTTCATTGTTCCCGAAACACCTTTTCCCCATGTTTTTTCGCCTCCTCACCAAAATCTGTGGGTGGTTTTTTAGTAAAATGAAGCTAACTGCTTTTGTATCAAATACTTACAACTGTTTTTGTGGCCGAGAAAGTGAGGTTCAAATTTGACAGATATTTCCAGATGTACTATT
>CAZNVM010000216.1:0-2871 GCA_964576215.1 uncultured Planctomycetaceae bacterium | reverse complement strand
TCAAGGCAATTAAAGAAAACGTTGCGCTATTTGAAAGTCTTGTCGGGCGTTTTGGCGACTCGAAGCCGCAACCCATCGCCTCGCCCGTCAAACTGGCCGAAATCATGGCAACCAAAGCCCGGCTGATGTCCGAAGTGATTGAAAAGATGCTTTTCGAGGACAAAGACGATGGGCCGTTTGCAAGGCTGTTAGCGGGTTTCAGGGAGTTACTTATTCGCGGTATTTCCACGAAAGATTTTGCGGATGTGTACTCCCAGACCATTGTGTACGGAATGTTCGCCGCCCGTCTGCGTAGTGCCAGGCCCAACCATTTCAACCGCGAGGAAGCCGCCCGACTCATTCCCGGCAGTAATCCCTTTTTACGCCGCCTTTTTCAGGACATCGCGGGTTACGATGTGGACAAGCGTATCTGTTGGATCGTGGATGATCTCGCCGAAATTTTCCGGGCGGTGGATATCGGAACGGTGATGAAAAATTTCGGCGAACGCTCCCAGCAAGCCGACCCGATCATTCATTTTTATGAGGATTTCCTCACCGCTTATGACCCGAAAAAAAGGAAAGAGCGAGGTGTGTGGTATACCCCACAGCCTATTGTGAATTTTATTGTACGCGCGGTGGATGAAATTTTGCAGACCGAATTTCAGTTGCCGATGGGCCTGGCGGATAAATCAAAAGTAAAGATCAGGTCAACAAAAACTGACACCATTGAAAATGAGGTTCATAAAGTACAGATATTAGACCCTGCCGCCGGGACGGGAGCGTTCCTTGTTGAAACGGTAAAGCTCATCCACGAAAAAATTCAAAGCGGAATGTGGCCGGGATATGTGAAAGAGCACCTTATCCCGCGACTCAATGGGTTTGAGGTGTTGATGGCCCCCTATACCATGGCGCATATTTCCCTGGATTGGTTGCTCAACGAGACGGGTTACCATGCCGCTGACGATCAGCGTTTTCGCATTTTTCTCACCAATTCTTTGGAAGGCTTCCCCTCGGACACCCAAAAACTTTTATTTCATTTTCTCGCCCAAGAAGCCGATGAAGCGAATCGCCTCAAAAGCGTTACGCCGGTGATGGTGGTGATGGGAAACCCACCGTACTGTGGTATTTCAGCAAACAAGGGTATTGGCAATATCGACGAGTACAAATATGTGGATGGTGAATATTTCAATGAGCGTAAACACTGGCTTAATGACGATTATGTCAAGTTTATTCGTCTTGGACAGGAATTTGTCGACAAAAATGAAAGCGGCGGTATATTGGCTTACGTTAATAATCATAGTTTTATCGACAATCCAACATTTCGGGGAATGCGTTGGAACCTATTGCGCAGTTTCGATAAAATTTATGTCATCGACCTGCACGGTAACAGCAAGAAAAAAGAAGTTTGTCCAGATGGGACCAAAGACGAAAACATGTTTGACATTCAACAGGGCGTTTCGATCAATCTCTTTGTCAAAACCGGACGCAAGTCAAAAAACTCGCTTGCCAATGTTTATCATCTTGACCTTTACGGCAAACGAAAAGAGAAGTGCAAATACTTGTTGAAAAATAAATTCTCGAAAGTGCCATTTGTGCGAGTCAAACCGACCGCCCCATTCTTTTTTTTGAAACCAAGAAATGAGATCAATCGGACGGAATACGAACAAGGATTGAGAGTTGATGATCTCATGCCGATCAACATTTCCGGGATTGTTTCGATGGGGGATTCGTTTGCTTATGCTGACAGCAAACTTGAACTGCAAAAACGTTTGCAGTTATTGCTTGATCGGAAATATACGCCAGAGCAGTTGAATGATGAGTTTTCGTTGGGAAAAAACTATGCTGAATTTGCTTTACAAGCGAAGCAAACTCTGAAGAAACTTGACGTGAAGGTTTTTAACGAAGTGGATTATCGGCCATTTGAAAAAAAATGGACGTATTTCGACAATAGGATTGTATGGAGACCACGCGCGAATGTTATGCAACATTTTTTGAAAGGCGAAAATATCGGATTATGTCTTATAAAAATCAGTCGCGATTATAATTTTTCCATACTTGTTACAAATAAAATAACAGATAAAACGATACTATCCCCGAAAGATAACGCCAATACTTTCCCTCTTTACCTTTATCCCAATGGTAACGGCAACGCCCTGAGTGGCACCATTCGCACTCCGAACCTTGACCTGAAGATAGTTGAAAACATCGCCAAACACTTGGGCTTGCAATTTACGGAGGAGAAGGAGAAAAGCAAAAAGACCTTTGCCCCGATTGATCTTTTGGATTATATTTACGCGGTGCTTCACAGTCCGGCGTACCGCGAAAAGTATAAGGAGTTTTTGAGAATCGACTTTCCGCGAGTACCTTATCCTGAAGAGACGAAAACATTTTGGAAACTGGTGACACTTGGCGAAAAGTTGCGGCGATTGCACCTGATGGAAAACGTAACACCACATCCAAACTTGGCGAATTTTCCAGTGTCCGGCACAAACGACGTCGAAATATTACAATACACCGACGGCAAAGTGTGGATTAACGATACGCAATTTTTCGATTCCGTGCCGCCGGAAACGTGGGATTTTTACATCGGCGGTTATCAACCGGCCCAAAAGTGGTTGAAAGATCGTAAGGGGCGAACTTTAAACTTTGACGAAATACAACACTACCAGAAAATCATCCATGTATTAAACGACACGAAAATCGTGATGAGCGAAGTGGATGAAATAATGATGAAAAGCAGGTGAAAATCAAGAACATGCAGAACGAAATCACACAATACATTTGCGAACTCGACCGTCAGTATCAGACCGCCGTGGCAACGGAACATACGTATCGTCCGGCGTTGCAACGGCTTCTGGCGGCGATGCTGCCGCAGTTTATCGTGTCGAACGA
>CAZNVM010000215.1:0-3169 GCA_964576215.1 uncultured Planctomycetaceae bacterium | reverse complement strand
GCCGAATATTTACTCGCATTTTTTACACTAATTTACACAAATTGTGCAATATAGGTAGCGAAAAATGGCGGTTGTGCGGCAATTGGGCACTTTGTAAAATTGCCCAATTTAAATTTAAAAATTCGGCTGAACAGTTACCGAATTACGAATTACGAATTACGTTTGACTCTCTTTTTCAAATTCGTAATTCATAATTCGTAATTCGTAATTATTTCTTGAATCGGTTCATCAGGTTGTCGCTGGTGATGCTGACTTCCAGGGTGAATTGGGATAAAATGTTTTTCATCACCTCGTAAAAGGCGATGGACGGAATTGCAATTGCGAGACCGACTTCCGTTGTAAACAAAGCGGTTGCAACCCCTTCAGCCAGTTTGTAGGCTGGCGGAGTGGTAATACTGACCGCAATCGTGCTAAAGGAATCAATCATACCGACGACGGTTCCGAAGAGTCCGAGCATCGGGGCAATGTTGCCGAGCATTGCGAGAATCTTGAGCCGGTTTTCCAATTTCAGGATTTCGATCTCCCCGATTTCCTGCATTGCCTGGACCATGGGGTCGTATCCCCGTTGCGCCTTGGACAGGCCCGCCGCAAGAATTTTGGCAAGCAGGGAATCGTTTTCCTTGGCCACCTCGAACGCTTCCTGGTATTTTTTGTCGTCCAGAAGTTTACTGAACTCGGCAACAAAAAAGTCCGGGTGCAAAGTGCTGCGACGAATCGCAAGGAGATTGATGACGAAAAGCGTGACCATTGTGATCGACATGACTAAAAAAACCGGCGTAAAAAACCAGCCGAGCGACTCCACCATCCAGACGAGATAATTAGGCTTCTGGAGCACGGGAGGGTCTTGGGAGTCTGAGGTGTCCTGGGCGGGATTGGCGGCTGGGATTTCAACCTGTGCTTGCGGCGCAGTGTCGTCGATTGCGCCCAAACCGTCGACCGCTGCGAACGACGAATAAGAGGAAAAAAGCAGTAAAGCGGCAAGCAGAAACAGCCCTGCCCGGTAAAATGGATTTGCGGAACTCATTACGGTATTCTTCGATGGAAGGAAAAACAACGAACCTGCTCACCTTCTATCGGCGTTTCAGATCACCCGTAATGAGTAATTCGAAAAAATAGCTGTCCCATTTTGCCCATCCCGCCCAATTATGCAAGCAAGGGTAAAGATCAAGTGGAATATCCCCTGCCGCAATGAAACGCCTTGAGATTGACGTCGACAAATTTCGCTTTGACGCTTTTTCGAATCGCCGTTTCCCACGCTTCCAGGGGAAGATCGAGTTGCGGCGACATTGCTCCGAGCAAAATGGAATTGGCCGCTTTCGAATTGCCGATCTTCGTCGCTTCGGTCACGGCATCAATGTAGACGAGCCGTGAAAAATACCGTTTCAGAAGTTTTTCGTCGATTTCCGGATAACCGACCGCACCGGACGACGCTGTAACCGGGACGATTTTTTGGCTAGAAACGACCGCCAAACCGTTTTCGGCAAGGTAATCCGTGTACCGCAAGGTTTCCATTCGTTCGAGTGAACCGAGTACCGACGCGGTGCCTTTGGCGATGATCGGGCTGTGAACTTCCTGCCCGTACCGGATTTGAGCGATGACCGATCCACCGCGTTGGGCCATTCCGTGAACTTCGTTGGTTTTCACGTCAAACCCTGCCGCAACCGCCGCTTGCGCAACGATTTCGCTCGCCAGTAAAATTCCCTGGCCGCCGACTCCGACTAAAACGACACTGGTAGTTTGCATGAGAAATGAGAAATGAGAAATGCGAAATGAGAAATTGAAAGAAACAAGAAACTCATTTCTCATTTCTCATTTCTCATTTATTTCTGTAGTTTCCGACAAATCGCGTCGGCAACGTCGCTGGTTCCGACGGCACTGCGGTCATTGCGGTCCGCTTTCATATCATAGGTTACGAATTTTCCTTCGGCAATCACATCGGCAACGGCAACTTCCAACCGGTCCGCCGCATCATTTTTGCCGAGGTGCCGAAGCATCAACATCCCGGACAAAATCAACGCGATTGGATTGACCTTGTTGAGTCCTTTGTACTTCGGCGCACTTCCGTGCGTCGCTTCGAATACCGCGCCGCCGGGGCCGATGTTCGCGCCGGGAGCGACGCCGAGACCGCCGACCAAGCCTGCCGCCAAATCGCTGATAATGTCGCCGTAAAGGTTCGGGAGAACCATAACGTCGTACAATTCCGGCTTTTGGACAAGCTGCATACACATATTGTCAACGATCCGATTGTCGAACTCGATCTTGGGATAGTCGGCAGCGACCTTTTTTGCGACTTCGAGAAAGAGGCCGTCCGTGTACTTCATGATGTTCGCCTTGTGGACGGCCGTTACTTTGTACCGATTGTGCGACTTGGCGTATTCAAAAGCGAAACGAACGATTCGCTCGGTCCCGGAAACGCTGATCGGCTTGATCGAAATGCCGGTTTCTTCCGGTTTCGACTTGATTTTCTTCTCGGAAAGCCGGTTGACGACTTCGAACAGTACCTTTTCCGTTTCGGAACCCTTCTCAAATTCGACGCCCGCGTAAAGGTCTTCGGTATTTTCGCGGATAATGACCAAATCGACCGGGTTTTCCGTGTAAAACGTTCTCACGCCGGGATAATACTTGCACGGTCTGACGCAGGCGAACAGACCGAGCTCCTGTCGCAAGTGAACATTAATACTTCGGAAGCCGGTTCCAATCGGAGTCGTAATCGGTGCTTTGAGAGCACATTTCGTTCGTCGAACGCTTTCCAAAACGGAATCCGGAAGCGGACTCCCGGTTCGTTCCATCACGTCGATTCCCGCTTCCTGGATGTCCCAGTTGATTTCAACGCCGGTTGCATCGATACATTGGCGTGCCGCTTCGGCAAGTTCGGGACCAACCCCGTCGCCGGTAATGAGTGTAACTTCAAGTGCCATGAGTAAGATTCAAATTTTTAGAGGAAAAAACACACGACTATTCTATCATTTGCCGCAAAACCGTAAAGGGTGTCGGTCGCAGAGTCAGGAGAACTGCCAGTCCGTCGAAGTTTGTATCGAGACCGTCATTTCGCGATGCTCCATTCCGGCTTTTATTCATCTCCCCCAATAAAAGCCGGAATGAAGCGAAGCGAAATGACGGTAAAATCAGTAAAAATCGTAAATTTGTCGACGGACTGGGAGAACTGCAA
>CAZNVM010000214.1:0-2223 GCA_964576215.1 uncultured Planctomycetaceae bacterium | reverse complement strand
AATAGTACATCTGGAAATATCTGTCAAATTTGAACCTCACTTTCTCGGCCACAAAAACAGTTGTAAGTATTTGATACAAAAGCAGTTAGCTTCATTTTACTAAAAAACCACCCACAGATTTTGGTGAGGAGGCGAAAAAACTTTGTTCTCGCGCAATCTTACGATTGCGGCTCTGTTTCCATTCCGTTTGAAATTGTATCTGTAAAAACAATGGAATACAACCCGTACAACATTCCGTTGACCAATCCGTTTACACTTTGAATTGCATGTCACAAACCATCGTAATTTTTGGAGCTTCAGGCGATTTGACGAGTCGAAAACTCCTACCGGCACTCTATCAGCTTGAGTGCAAAAGGCGGCTCGAACATCCCTTGCACATTGTCGGGGTGTCCCGGACGCCGATGACAGACGAACAGTGGCGAAACAAACTCGGTGAAACAACGAAAGTATTCACCGGTACGACTTTCGACCACGCTCGCTGGGAAGCGTTTGCGCCGTCGATTCATTATTTTTCCGGCGACGTTGACAAACCGGAAATGTTCGGTGAGTTGGAGACTTATCTTCAATCGTTGGAAGGGGACAAATCCGGGCGTTTGTACTATCTTTCCACCTCACCGGCGTTGTATCCGGTCATCATCAAGCGGCTGGGACAGTCCGGCATGGCCGATCCGTCACAGGGGTTCCGCCGTGTCATCATCGAAAAGCCGTTTGGCAGCGATCTTGAATCGGCGAGACAGTTAAATCGGGACGTCCACGCCTCGTTTGCCGAAAACCAGGTGTATCGCATCGACCATTACCTCGGCAAGGAAACGGTCAATAATGTCCTTGTCTTGCGTTTTGGCAATACGATCTTCGAGCCGATCTGGAATCGGAACTACATTGACAACATTCAAATCACCGCCAACGAGGAAGTGTTGGTCGGGCATCGGGCGGCGTTTTATGAAAAGGCCGGTATTCTCCGCGATATGTTCCAAAACCACCTGTTGCAACTGCTGACCTTTGCAACAATGGAACCACCGGCCCGATTCGACGCCGACGCCGTGCGTGACGAAAAAGTCAAAGTTTTGCGAGCGATTCGTGCAATGACTCCTGATGAAGCCGTTGCCGGCACATTACGGGGACAATACCGTTCCTACCGTGACGAACCCGGCGTCGACAAATCGAGCCGAGTGGCAACATACGCGGCGATGCGGCTCATGATTGACAACTGGCGTTGGAAAGACGTACCGATCTATTTACGAAGTGGAAAAGGGATGAGTTGCCGTACGACGCAAATCGTCATTCAGTTTCGTCAGCCGCCGCATCTCATGTTCGATCACGGAAAAACGACGCCGACTCTTGAGGCCAACCGGTTATTGATTCAGATTCAGCCTGCCGAAGGGATCCAGATTTATTTTCAAACGAAGGTGCCCGATACGGAGATGCAGATGCGGCAAACGGCGTTCCATTTCAACTTCCGGGACAGTTACAAAGACGAACTGCCCGAAGCCTATCAGCGACTGCTCCTTGATGCGTTAAACGGCGATGCAAGTCTTTTTGCCCGGAATGACGAAGTGGAAACCGCCTGGCAGATTATCGATCCGATTCAGCAGGTGTGGGATAACGTTCTCACGACCGATCCTGATTTTTACGAGACCGATACCTGGGGACCGCCCTCTGCCGAAGGTTGGATTCGACGCTTTGGACACGAATGGTTTGATCTTTGCCCGGTTTTGTATTGATTCTGTCTTACGGCGCAAAAACAAGGCACGCCGGTTGTGGTACGGGAACGCTTTGACTCGTCGGTGTCAACGTGCCGGTGTTCTGGTCGACGGCAAGGACACAAATATTTCCCGAATCCTGATTGCAGGCGAGCAAAAAACGGCCTGTCGGATCAAGGCAGAAAAAGCGGGGCGTTTGACCACCGGAAGGAACGGTTTGGATCAATGTCAGTTTGCCCTGATCGACGGTGAAGACCGCTATGGAATCGTCACCGCGATTTGAAACGTATAGAAAACGGCCATTCGGGTGCAGTTCAATCTCCGCCGGAAAATTATTCACCACAGAGGTGTCCACTGGAAGCGTCGAAATGCTTTGGATGGGTGCGAATCGGTCAAAGACGCTGATCGTCGAATCCAGTTCGTTGACGACGTAAATGAATCGTTGATCCTTTGAGGCGGCGAGATGTCGTGGGCCGGCCCCTGGTGGCAATCGGAGGTCGGCACGTTCCCCGGACGGCGATAA
>CAZNVM010000213.1:0-2590 GCA_964576215.1 uncultured Planctomycetaceae bacterium | reverse complement strand
GACGAAACGTGATGGCCTTTCTTCGGGATGCGATTTTCAGTTTTCTGCATGGGCTTGCTCCGCCTTCTTTACTTCCGAACAATTGTCCGCTAAAATGATCCTATCACGCCGCTGAGAACGTAGGCGGCGTGAACGGATACGGTTTTTGTTACCGCATCGTATTCATAGCTCGCCTCGGAACGGATTTCCGTCCGGCTGATACCACCGTTGTACAGAGCGTCGCATCTTATCGGCACCGCTATTTCAACGTCCGCAATCGGTCCGACGGCGAGCATTTCCCGCGATTCCAGCGGCTCCATCTGAAGGCGGCGCATATTGACAGCTTTCGACTTTTTCGTACCGGAATTGCCTAACAACGTTCGGACAATTCGATCAAGAAAGGATTCGCTGTCGCTCATGGGTTGTTCTTGAATTGGCGGGGAAAAGTTTCAATCTTGGTGTCACTCTGATTCATCGTTGGAAATTTGGTCAAAAATCGGTTTTTTTAGCTCAGATGAAATGCCTTGAATAATACCCGGTTTGACAAGATCACGATAATATTTTTCACCTTTCGATAATACTACTATCGCATCATCATATTTAAGGCTTGTCAAATAGATGTGTCCTTCAGACTCATCGTGTATGAATGGGTCAATCAATTCAGCAGTATAATCCCACCCTTCTGAACTTCTTGACCAAAGAAAAGTCTCATAAATGTTTTTCTCTTGAACATTTTTTTTCAATCCTTGATATGGGTAAATAGGAATATTGAACATTGATCCAATATTCCTTAAACTAAGGCTTACGTTGTGTGTCTGAAAGCATGGTATTGAACCGAGATTGACATGAGATAAAGTTTCTCGTGAAAGGAGTTTCAGTGTATTTTGAAGTTGTCGAAAATTTGATACGTTACCTTCCCAGAAAAAAATTTCGGGACCATCTAATGATTTATAAAACGCAACATGTATTTTATCGATGTTCATTTTCTTATTGTCTGTTGTCTGTTGTCTTGGCATGGAAAAGCATGGAAAACCATCATTGTACTCACCTTTTGATACAATTACGATAGCATCTTCACGAGGAAAATTCGATAGGTACCGATGAGTAGGCGTATCGCATTTAATTACCGAATCGACAATATCTTCCATATAAGCCCAAGCTTTTGATGCCCATTCCCATAGAAAATACTGAAGATTAGATTTGTCTTGCGAGTAAGTCAAACCTCGCTGAATATTTGTCCGTTTCATTGTAACACCAATAGGTCCGATTGTTTCTAAAAAGTTGACTTTATGTAACTCTACTTGAGTATTCAATGGGGCACTTGCCATAAAACCAAATAATTGCGAAAGATACTCGAATTTTGCATCCGCAGAGCCATAAATAAAAATTCGTGGACCGTCACATGCTTCAAGATACACCATTTTTAATTTCTTCATTGGATGTTTTCTGTAGAAATGATATTCAATAGATATTTTCCCAGCCATCGCATGGATGTTTCCATGGATTATAGTTCCAGTGCCCCTGTGGGTGATGCTTGTCAGGAAAATGATAATGCCATTCCCCTCCGTCTGGATCCCACCACCGCCACTGAAGTGAGTTTCCCCTCGTTGAAGGTCCCCATTCCCAGTCACTCGTCCATCCAGGTGGTTTTGGGTATTGATTTCTAGGTATTGTTTGTGGTTTCAATGCGTTTTGTACAGCTCTACTGAATTGTCCTACTACCGATTCTGCCAAATTGGATGGCGCAAACTTCAGCGGAGTTGTCCCAATTTTTGTTCCTCGTAGCGTTCCCGCCGCCATCAAATTCCCGGCGGCGACACCACCCATGTGTTGTTGAAACGCATCGGCATCTCCATCATTCATGTAGCCGCACAACGCAATGAGCATTTCACTGGTGCCAAGAGTGCCTCCGGCGAGTCCCGCTCGCGCTGCATTGGCCGCGATGTCCAAGCCGGTAGAGTGATACCAACTCTTGCCCTGTACCGACATTTCTTCATAACCAAGTGGATGTCCGGCAAGCGTTGCAATGGCGTCAACAGACACTCCGCCAACATCGACGGCAGTTAAAACCATTTGCTCGGTCATATTATAACCGCCTTTGAGCAAATTGGCAGGACCGCTGACGAAAAAGCTCCAGCAAAACGCCTTTGTTCCGGCCCAAAACGGACTCTCCATCTCGGCCGGCGCGGCCAACGTAACCGTTATCGTCTGCGGCGGGTTCAAGATGGCGTCAACGTCCGGCGGGTCGAAATTGCCAAAATTCGGCTTGGCGACGTTGATGGCGGTGACACCGCCGTGTCCATAGACATTGCCTGGTGACACCATGCCGTTGACCTGCCAGCCTTTGTTGTACGTAATCTGCGGCATGAATTCGTGGAGGTTGACACCACCGACTCCGACCGTGAAGGTGGCCGAGAGATCGTGCGAATCATTGTGTCCGCCTCCGCCGCCGCCCAAATACCACCAGAGGCTGCTGTCGGTCCCATTCACGGCAATCGTGTAGGTGGCACCAATGCTCAGCGGAGTGTTGCGATCCGTGCGAACGTTATTGTAACCGTATTTCTCCGTGCCGGTCCAGTCGAGCTTCTCCCAGCTGGCGGCACCGGCACCG
>CAZNVM010000212.1:0-5515 GCA_964576215.1 uncultured Planctomycetaceae bacterium | reverse complement strand
CCGAATTTTTAAATTTAAATTGGGCAATTTTACAAAGTGCCCAATTGCCGCACAACCGCCATTTTTCGCTACCTATATTGCACAATTTGTGTAAATTAGTGTAAAAAATGCGAGTAAATATTCGGCTGAAATGTTACCTTAATTTTAAAATTCGATCATTTCAGTACGGTTTTTCTCCAGAAAAGTGAATGCCGGTGCACAAACGCACCTGTCCGAATTGTAGTTCGCCGAAAGGATAATACAAGAGGGCGAAAATTTTTTTCAGTTTGCCCATCTTGCCAGGTTTACGCCCCTCAAAGCGAGGCGGCTAAAATCAATCCCCCAGCCGTTCGTTGTAAATCGCAAGCGCATGGAGAGCGGTGGCCAGAGCTTCCACCTGGCGTTCCGTCGTCGCAGGGGTGTTTGCGACCTTAGGGTTACTGATCAAATCCGCGAGTGCTTTGGCACTTCGGACGACCAGCGGATCGGTCAATTTCTCCTCCGAAAGCGAAAACGCAAGAAACCGGAAAATGTGACCGCTCGAATAAAGCGAATCCCAGGGATTCGTGGTGCTCCCTTTGAACAGGAAAAATCGCGGATGCCATAACCCCTGCTCATTCTGGACGGAAAGTGCGAATTTTTCGAACGATGGGTCATTATTTGTACCTCTTTCCAACCAATTCTTCGCGACGAGCATCGGGCCGGTCAGTTCGATTCCTTCGCTTTCGAACCGGCGAACCGCACAGGCCAGGCCGAGTAATTGGTCGGTGATGTTGCTCGTCCCCTGGTCCGCCGGATGCAAAAGTTCGGCATCCACCATTTTGGGGATCGACCATTTTTCGCCAAACTCATTCGTCCACTCTTCTTCCACGTCGCAGTAAAACGACAAGCCAATCAGAGCGAGCGACATATCGGCGTCGGCACTACAGGCCGCTTTTTCCGCTTGGATCAAATCGGCAATCGAACCGATGACATCACCGACGCGAACTTCGTAACTTTCGGCAACGCTCGACATTGCGAGCATCGCAAGCAGTGCGCCCGGCTTTCGTTGCAGACCGGGACCGACTTTTGCGATGATATTTTTCCCGTCGGCCCGAAGCAGCGTTTTACCGCCGCTCGGATAATTCCAGCAGAGTGCCCCGATTGCGAAAACCGGCGTTCTGCTTGCCACTTGCGGTTGACGTCCCGGTTGTTGTTGCGTTTGTAATACCTGAATGACTTGCGTGTCCGCTCCATAAGCGAAACAGTACGCGATCACCGAAGCCGGGCTGTCTTTTTGCAACTCCAATGGCCGCTTTTTTGCATTGGTCGCAAGGATTTCCGTAATTTGCTCCCGAAGTTTCACGAGTTCCGGCGAAAGGGTACGCTTCGGTTTTTCGACGGGTTTTTCGGTTGGTTTTTCGTTTTTCGCTTTTTCCGTATTAACGACGACATCGGAATCGGAAGATTTCTCCGTGTCGATGTCCGATTGCGGAGCGACCAATTCGCCTTCGTCCTCTTCGTCGACTTCGGTTTGAATCAACACGGAAACCTGCTGAACGTACCCGGTCGGGTCTTGGTTCATCACGACCGCCGGACCGTCAGGAGAAACCCAGCCTTCCTCTTGTCCAAATCCTTGAATGGTACAAAAAGCAAAAGCCAAAACGCAAAGTAGAATACTGTGGATTCGCATTTTAGGAAATCGGAAATAGGAAATCAGGTCTGGAACTGGGATTTTCATAGGATTGACAGGATTACCAAGATTTTTTCTTACATTCTATATTCAGGAAATCGGAAATAGAAAATGGATTTCTCATTTCCCATTTCTTATTTCTCATTTAGCCCTATCTCGGTCGTGCCGGTTGTCGGTTTGGTGTTGTCGGTTTCGGGGCCTCTTTGCTCTCCGCTTTTTCTGTCGCCGCTTTCTCTGCGGCCGCTTTTTCGGCGGCAACTTCCGTGTCAAACGGTCGGTCAATCAGGAATCCGCCGCTTCCTCCCCGTTGAATATAAGTATTGTTCGTGACACCACGGGCACCGTAAGTATCGTTTCCGCCGTAATCAATCAGAAAGCTGAAATTACTCCCGGCGTCTTTCGGATCATGGTAGGACATTGACGAGGCGGCGTATCCATGACTGGATCCCATATAGACGTCGTTTCCATCGTAATCGAAGAGAACGCCGATTCCCGCTTGGGCTCCGACACCCTGGGTCATGTTTCCTTTGGCTTCGTACCGATCATTCCCGGCGAAATCGCAAAGGAAGCCCGCCGAAAGGTCCCAGGCCATACCGACGCCCATGATCGTTCCGTCATACGAGTCGTTGCCGAAATCGTCGAACAGAAAACCGAGGGCGTAATGACAACCGAATCCGCAACAAAACCGTTGGGAACGTGCCTGGCTTCGTGGTTTGCCATAATAGTCGAGAAGCGTTGCGCCAAGTCGTTTGTCATCGCCGCCGAAATCCCGTGCAACACCGACACCGAACCAATATCCGCCGCCGTGTGCGAAAAAGTCGTATTCGTAAGTATCGTCTCCGCCGCCGTCAAGCAACATTCCGATCCCGCCGTTGGAACAATCGCGAATCCCGGCACCGATTCCTTGTCCCCAGCCGTCGTAACCGGGCTGTTCCCCCTGGTAAGAGTTGAGGTACAAACCGCCGATGTAGTATTTGTCGTTTCCGCTACAATCTTCGAGTACGCCGAATCCGCCGGGATGTCCCAAGCCCTGGCCGAATAAGGCGGCACGGTACTGGTCGTCGCCCCCCTTGTCGAGCAACAAGCCGACTCCCATCAGGGCGGTTCCCTGACCGCGTTTGATTGCTCGATACTTGTCGTTTCCGCTGTAGTCGATCAAAATTCCCGCTCCGCCGATTGTGGAACCCTGAGCGATGTCCTTCGCTTCATAAGTGTCGTTTCCTTCAAGGTCCAACAGCATCGAAACACCGAGAATCGAACCCGCTTGAATTCCAGGACGAGAACCGATGTAGGTGTCGTCTCCGCCGAGATCGATAATCACAAACACCGGACGCCCGAGGTTGCACGATCCTTCCCGGTAGATGTCGTTTCCTCCGAGATCAATGACACAGATCACATCCTGCATTTCGGGAGCGTCGAGATCGTAGTCGTTATTTCCCCGACCGCCGATGATGATATCTCCGGCGGTCGTCGTGATTTTTTGGACCCGTTGCGAGCCGAGCCTCACTTGCGGGAAGGCGTCTTCCGGCAACGTTTTCAAAAGCCGCAGAAATCTCTCGTCCGTCAGTGGAACAAGCGCGTCAACGGCGTCATGGATTCCGGTGCGGTCCATTCTTTGCATGATGTCGATGAGCCTTTTTCCGACGCTTCGCTTGGGAATCGTGTGCCCGCTTGTTACTTCACCGCAGAAAATCGGGTAAAGAGTCGTTTCCAATTCCCGCAATTCCGCACTGCTCAGGGTCGAGATCGCTCTGGTATACGCTGCTTTGGCGTTGACAACGCAACGCTTGACGTCGGCAACCGCTTCCTGGGGGGTTTTTGCCTTGGACCATTGGATCGTGTTGTTTTTCGCCGGAAAAATGTCCAATTTTTCACGGATGATCGCTAGTGTTTCGGCCAAATACCGGTGGTCGCCGATCAAACCGGCGTGGATCGTCCGGGAAAATTCTTCAACTTCAATCACCGATTTCATTGGATCACGGTAAAGACCACCGGGAGGGATGCCGGGCTTGCCACTGTGTCCGTACCAGGGAAGCCGGGCACGTCCGTTCCGTTCACCGCCGATATTGGGGGAGGCGTATTGGTCGAGAATCCGACCACAGTATTCGCGGAAGTACTTGTTGTACCGGTCCGTAATTTGCCGTGTTTGAAGCCCTTTGACCATTTCGTCGTACATCATTCGGACCAGTACCGCACTGTTCGGATTTCCAACGCTGTTCGGATTGATTTTGACCGGTTGATCCGCGTTTCTGATGACATTCTGATCGACTTGTCTTTCGGAATCGACGACGAAACTCGAAGAAACCTCCGCCGCTTTTTGCGGTTGCGAAAACGGTCGGGTTTCCGCATTGAGGAACGGTCGGTCCTCCTTACCACCATCAGGCCGCAAAAACCCCCATTGTGCGACGATGATTTCCCCGTCGTTCACGCTCCGGGCCGCTATTTCAGCCGTTTCCGTCGTGTTTGCAAGCGTTGGGACCTGCGGGAAAATTTTCAGTGTGGGACCGGACGAACCCAGTTTCAGCGCGGACGGTTCTTCCTCTTGTTTCACTTTGGAGAAAACAAGAGTTCGCTTTTCCGGCGGGTTAAAAACGCCGGTTTCATCAACTGTTCTTGCGGGACCGTCCACCGGTGGGAGCGTGGAAACCGTGGAGGGAAGGGAAACCACCGCTTCGGGCAAAGCGCGAACCTCGCTTGGGAAATTTTCACCCGCTTCGACTGGGAACAAGGAATAGCCAAAGAAAGAAAACGAAAAAACGAGGAAATAAGCAAGCAGATTTTGTCTCGTAGAAAGGCACATTTGACTTTTTCTTGATAATCCAGTTTTTTTCGGAAAAAAAGCGATAGTTTTGATCCAAAAAACCCTATTCCATGATTGCAAAGACTCCTAAAACCGTCACATTACGGTAAGAACCGCTACGGTCTGTTTTCGTCAATCGGCTTCAATTCACTCCATTGGAACGTCCCAAAACGGTATAATCGTTATAATTGTGAATTACGAATTACTTACGAATTTGCCGCGTTGGGACAAGAGAACTGCAAAGTCCCTGGGAACGCAGGCTTCCAGCCTGCGCGAAGGTTGCGGAACGGAGTTTCCGCCCCGCACAGGTAGGATGCCTACGAACTCACTGGCAGGCTGGAAGCCTGCGTTCCCAAGAAAAAAGCGTTTGCAATCCTCCTGTGTTTTTCCCCGTATTGACGCAGGTCGGTATTCAAGTACAATGCGTGCTCTGCGGAATGGTGTTGGTGTTGTTCTGCACCGTGTTTATGGTGGTTGTAGCTCAATTGGTGGAGCATCGGATTGTGGCTCCGAAGGTCGAGGGTTCGATCCCCTTCAACCACCTTGCAGGGAAATTTCTTACACGTGGTAAGGGTTGATTTTTTGGAACCCTGCTGAGGGAGGTTTTAACGAATCTCCCTTTTTTTCTGTTTTTTCTTGCTCACGCTCTTGATTCAAAACCTATTTTGTGGTACGGTTTGGCCTTCCAAAAAATCTCACCTCTTTTTTAACTTTACCACCATGATTACCCTCTCCGATTTCGTGCGCGTATGCTACGCGCCTGTGTTCTTCTACGGTCGCCTCAATATCCGTACCATCGACGCCTATTTGCAATCCGTCGAATTGTACGTTAAACATGTCGGCAAAGGGAAAAGCAACGCCGCAGACGGCTTGTTTGTTGATCTCGTTAATTTAACTTTTTGATTAACCAACAAAAACACTACTTTGACTGTATAGTGAGCTAACCTATTATTATCAAAGGAGTTATGGATATTCCTGATTTTCAAGTGTATTGAGTTGAATTCATTTGCTTCACCATTAAAACGTTGGAATTTCAAGTATTTATCCCCAATTGCCCATTTTAA
>CAZNVM010000211.1:0-2607 GCA_964576215.1 uncultured Planctomycetaceae bacterium | reverse complement strand
TGTGGCGTCAGCCTGGTACTCGCTGGAGCTGGTGGTATCGTCGCGCTCAATGGCATCGACAACGCCCAAGCGGGCTTTCGTCAGATGATCAGCGGTAAAAAGGTGGATACTGTAACAAAAACGGTCGTCGCTAATGCCACCTGCAGTGAATTCGCCGGTGAAATAGTTGACCTGGCCATCGGCCTTCTCGCGATCAATCCCAGCAAGTCGATTTCCAAGCTCGGCAAATTCTGTTTTACCGAAGGAACGCAAGTCGTCGTCGGGATGGAGTACGACGAAAATGGTGTTTTTGTACAGTATGTCACCATGAATATCGAAGACGTCAAGGTTGGCGACTTGGTGTACAGTTATAATACGCTGTCTGGTGAATTAGAGCTTTGTGCGGTGACGGCGACTTCTGCGTTACGCAGTAACCACATCAACTATCTTACGATTGTCGATGAAAATGGCGTTGAACAAGTTATTAAAACGACCGACGGCCATCCGTTCTGGGTAGTAACAGATGATCCCGACTGGAGCCGTGCCGCCAGAAGTATCGTCGATGAAAATGGCGTTTGGTTGTACCATGAAAATATTGGGCCAACGGAAAACGGCTACTGGGTTGAGGCGAAAGATTTGCGGGCTGGTGACGTATTCTTGGATGCCAACGGCAAACTGTCAACACTGACTAATACTGTACGAGTTGAGCAGGCCGGTGGTATCGCAGTGTTTAATTTCACGGTTGAAGGAAATCACAACTACTTTATTCTTTCGAAGGAATATGAGTATGGACAGACTTGTATTTTAGTACATAATGGTGCACTTTGTGATCTCTATGTTGGTGTCAGCAAGAAAACAGGAAAACCTTACTATGGAATCACTAATAACTTGTCAAGAAGAACTGCGCAGCACTTGAAAAATGGGATTGAAGTTTCAAAAGAGCCACTTCTTACAGGCTTAACTCGCAAAGTAGCAAGAGCCGCTGAGCAGGTGATGATAAGCAATAAGGGGCTGAAAAATTTGGCCAATAAAATCAACAGTATCGCACCGAAAAAACTCAAGGATTTTGTTACGGAAACTGCCAAAGCTAAAAAACTCTTAAAAGAGATTCTTGAATAATGAACAAACCAGAAAAGCCGCAACGTCAACGTCCGAAGGCCAAACGAATCAAGATTGGAGCAATCGTCGAATTTGCTGTGAAAGGCGGTTTCGCTTATGCCCAATATATTCATAAAGCAACTTATTCCGGTCCCTGCATTCGGATTTTCAAAGGAATCTATCCGGAGCGACTTGTTGATCCTGTTGCTTTGGCAAACCAAAAGGAACAGTTGATTACTTTTTATCCTATTACAAGTCGACACAATGAAGGATTTTATGAGGTTGTCGGCTGGGCACCCGTTCCGGAACATCTTCAGGAATTGCCATTATTTAAATCTTTATGGGACCCGTCGATCCCTTTTATCACTTCATACTTTTGGCGGCTCGTCAATGGAGAAACTGGTGAAAGTTGGAGAGTCGGCGATAAAACTTCTGACCGTCAGAAGGTCAGCGAAATTTTGCCCGAAGAATATCATCATCTTCCGACTTGGTGTATTTGTTGTAAAGAGTCACTCATCGACCGCATCGAGCTTGGTTGGACGCACGAAACGGATGTTTTCGGCCCGACTTATGCTGAATTTTGTCAACAACGGGCACAGAAAGAAGCCGCAGCCGCACCGCCGCCAAAGGCGAAATCGGTATCAGAGCGTCTGCCATCACCGCGTCCGAATCCGATTGAGAAATCGTTACAGAAACTTCTGAACCGCCTGGACGGTATCATGGAGAAGCACGAGGAGGTGCAGGACACCGATGTCCGCGAGCAGTTGCATGAGGCAATGTACAATGCCTTTGTCCTGGCGAAAGCGGATTATGAATTGCCGGAAGAATTCGGAATGTACACGAAAACCGGCAACAAAAGCGTTCGTTCGGCGTTGGCAACGTTCCTCAAAAAAGCCAACGACATGGCGGCAAAAGCCGGTTTGGATTCCGAGCAAATCCGATTGGCGGCGTTTCAAGACATTGATGTAACTTCAGAAAATGGCAGCACATACGATGAATATTTTGGGGAACTATGAGCTTGACGAATCCGACAAAAACGAGTAGAATTCGAACAATTGTGATGCCTTCGAAAGAACCGAAAAAGCGAACGAAGAAGCGATTAATACTAAAAATCAAGTTTAATACGGGTACCACCTTCTCCGACAATTCAATAGCCAACCATGAGCGCCAGCAAAACCTTTCTTGATCGCATTGCCAGAACGCTGTTCGGCAATCCCGGATCGAAGAAGCCGAAAAAGGTGAAGGCTGTCAATACGCGCCGCCTTCAATTCGAGCCGCTGGAATCGCGGGAAATGCTTGCCGTCGGCCCGATTGCGGACCTTGAATTTCCGGTGCCGCTAAGAAGCGACTCGATGTACAACGGAACGATTGCCCGTGATTTAGGTGGTGTCACAACGGAAAAGCAGGATGTCGTGAGCAACTGGAAGGATTCGATGACGTTTCACGGCGATTATTCGTCCACCGTACAAATTAATGATGAAGGTTGGGTTGGTTCCACGTCCGTCGGGCAGGAGCTGAGCCAAACCTTCC
>CAZNVM010000210.1:0-1704 GCA_964576215.1 uncultured Planctomycetaceae bacterium | reverse complement strand
ACTGAATTCCAGCGGCGATATCGAGAGCATTTCTCTTGATTCCAAAGGTTCAAGACTTAGATGTCTTCTTTTGAAAGACGTGTGTCTGTCCTGCCCCTTCTGAATTTGTAAATCTGTTTTGCCAAAGAAAATTTTGAGAATGTTATTCAACATGCCGGATACCTCATGTGTGAAATGGTGAATGGGGAAACTTAAACTGATATAAAAGCTCTTGTGAGCCAACGGAAACAACCCGATTGAAGCCGCCTATTGGTTATAGAGGAAGATATCGTTAACACGGAAAATTTCCAGGAAGGGAGATTGCCTTTTCCCCTTGTAGATAGACTCCTGATAAGCCAGATTACCCAGATTACGTTGTGGGAGAGGAAAGGCAGAGCAGATGTTTGCCTGGAATTGTCATACTTTTTGATTTTCTCGCCTGTCATTGCCGAAGACTCCTTGGAAGACGGACTTCTATTCCAGTCACACCACTCATCGTATAATAGACCTGTTCGGAAACTACAAAAGGAGTTCGCGATTGAGTATCGCACAGACGAGATTCATCCTCAGGAGATGCCTTTTTCGTCGGTTGCGATACCTTTCGCCCATCATTTTGAATGTTTTAATCCTGGCATTGATGTTTTCAATGACAATGCGTTCTTTTGACAACTCGCGATTAAACGACTTCTGCTCTTCTGTCAACGGATGATTTTTACTCTTTTTGAATGGAAGGCGACTGTTTTTGTGCAAAGCCAATAACCCCTGGTAACCGCTGTCCGCCAACAACAAAATCTCCCAAATCATCGCCCGCACCGTTGTCTTGAATAACTGGAAATCGTGTACGGCCCCCTTCTCCTGGGCTGTACAGAGAATCTCCTGTGTTGCGACATCGGCAATGATCTGTGTCTTTATCGTGTGTCGCTTTTTCTTACCTGAATACCAACTTTTTTGTTTTTTTTAGGACGTTCAATCGGGCTTTCCGTGACATCGACGACCAATTTTCGACCGGCGTTTGCTTTGGAAAGCAATGCTTTTTTACCCGGCAAACGAAACATCCCGTTCTGGATCAGCACGTTTTCGACCAAAACTATCGTGTCGCTGACCGTACTTTTGGCCACTCCGAAATCAAAGGCAAGGTGTGCCATCGTCCGATACTCACGCCAATACTGTAGGGCCAAGAATAACTGGGCGCCCACCGAAAGCTTCGGTCGTCGTCCTCCTTTTCGGTGCCGCTCGTGATAGGCGGCGGTCAGGATGGCAAGCATTTCGTGGAAAATTTCCTTCTTGACTCCGAAGAGTTCCTTGAATTCCGTGTCGTTCTTGGTAAAAACGCGAGGCCAGCGTTCCATGATAGCGTCCTTGTTGGGGGAAATGAATCGTGGTAAAATACCAAAATTCGCCCATAGAGGACAATACCAATTTCTCCAAATTTGCTAAATTAACGTTTCCGAACAAGTCTAATCAGTCCAATTGTTATTTTGGCGGTGCTTTTTTCTGTTGGGAACACCCCAGACACACACCGCCCATCTAATTTTGCCGCAAATTTTGCGCCAAACGCGGATATTTCTTGAAAATCGTCGTAAGTTGTTATCCGTTCAAAAGTTAAAAATCAGGCGATTTTACCAAAAAATATCTCACTTTCGAAAAATATCGCAAAATCATACAGGTTAATGTGTCATTCTACCGCAAAGTGGTTTATTTTGCAATAGTACCTGACCTGCTCTA
>CAZNVM010000209.1:0-10173 GCA_964576215.1 uncultured Planctomycetaceae bacterium | reverse complement strand
GGGTGCGTAAATCCCCGGTTGCGCGATTGGGGGGATTAGGTAAAATTGGCAATTTACCTTTTCCATTCCTTTTTTCCAAAACCGCCATGAGCCGTAAAATCCGCCATCACAATGTTCCCGCCGACTTTCACGCCAAGTCCGAAACCGAAGCCCTGATCCTCGAACAAGCACTCGCCTTTTACCGGGAAATCAAAACCGTCGCCGAAAACTCGCCCGACGGACAAGTCCTGGCACAAGCCGAAGCCGTCTGCCTTCTCAAAGGACGGGAATTTCTCAGAAAATCACTCGAGCTGACCGTCCAAGAACAAATCGACGAACTTGAAAAAAAAAATGAAGGCTCTTCACCGGTTCCGGGTTGATCTTGTGCGAAGGTTAGAAACTTCGTACAATTCATGAAATTGGGTGGTTTTGTATAAAATGGTTAACCAAAAAACACGTAAAAAGCGCAGGATGCGACTGAACATTCATGGATTGATCGACAACGCCAAGTGTTTCCAAATGGTTCGCCGCCTTCGTTGGCCGGAAGGCGTTGAGTGTCCCCATTGCCACGCCACCGAAATCACCAAAAACGGACATGATGAAACCCAATCGGATCGGCAACGATACATCTGCCGTATGTGTAATCGGTCCTTTGACGACCTGACTCAAACGGTGTTCGCCGGACATCATCAACCGCTGTCCGTGTGGATGTTGTGCCTGTATTTTATGGGTTTGAACCTTTCCAATCGGCAAATTGCCGAGGAATTGGAAATGAACGAAACACAAGTCCAGGAAATCACTACGATTCTCCGCAATGGTATCGTGGTCCAAGAGCCACAGATCGAACTTTCGGGAACGGTCGAATGCGATGAGGTTTATGTGGTGGCCGGTCATAAAGGACATCCGGAATCCGTAAAATGGAAAATCGTTTCAAAAACGGCACGCAGGACGCGGTGGCGAAACGGTTTTAACTTTTTATTTTTATGCAAACTGTTCAACCCACACGATACCATGAACAAGATCACTTGTGTAGCCGTTTGTGTTTTCGTCTCACTCGTCATCGGTTGTGATGCCGGAAAACCGCGCAACTCGGCTCCGATTGACAATCCATCGCCGGACACCGCCAAAGAAACCTCCGTCTCATCCGCTCAGGAGCCGGAGCGTAAATCGCTTGACATCAGTCACGGTAACACCGAAGGCAATAACGGGAATACGAGTCTTATTCCGCTCAAAGCGTATTTCACGACCGATTATCCGATGTTTGTGCGAATGGAACATGCCATGGGATTCTACAAAGCAAAGCACGACAACAAACCACCTGCGACGCACGACGAGTTTATGCAAATAATAATTGGTAACCACCACATCGAGTTACCTCAACTCCGGAGTCCAAATGACGAGTACCGATACGACCCTGAAAGCGGCGAATTGCAGATTTTGATGGGAAAACATACCGACCCCTCACAAACACAGGTGGTTCCTACCATTCCCGCCGTTACAATCGAAGAATGTACGGAACTCAGAGGACATACGAAGAGCGTCGTGTCCGCCGCCTTTTCCCTGGACGGAAAGCAAGTGATTACGGCAAGTAGGGACGCAACTGCCCGAATTTGGGACGCAAATTCAGGAAACGAATTGCAGAAACTGGAACATAAAGGGCGGATAAGAAAGACGGATGAGACTTTTGCTGTCGTCAATTTCGCCAACTTTTCCCCAGATGGCAAGAAGGTTGTTACGGCTGGTAACGACGGCAGTGCCAGAATTTGGGATGCCAACTCAGGAAAGCAATTGCATGAATTGGTGGTACGCTCGGATAATATCATCTTTTACGCTGATGTCCATTCCGCCGTTTTTTCACCGGACGGCAAAAGAATTGTTACAGCAACTTCGGACTCTCCCGGCCGGATTTGGGATGTTGAATCAGGGAATGAGGTACGAAAATTGATGGACTCCATACATGGTAGCAATACAATCGCCGTTTTTTCACCGGACGGAAAGAGAATTGCGGCGACATCATACGGAGCCGTTCGGGTTTTCGATGCTGGTTCGGGAAAAGAATTGCATAGAATTGGACATGATGGCAATGTCGAGTCTGTTGTTTTTTCCCCGGATGGGAAAAAAATAGTTGTAATTGCATCGTCTTTTATGGGCGCGGACGCCCTCATTTTGGACGCCGAGTCCGGAAAAGAATTACATAGACTGGTACATACGGGTATCCAGAGGGCCGAACGGTCGTCCATCACGTTTGTCGCCTTTTCGCCCGATAGTAAGAAAGTCGTTACGGCAAGCAAAGACGTAACCGCCCGAATTTGGGACGCAGATACAGGTGAAGAATTGCGTAGACTGAAACATGAAGGTATCGAGATCGTCTGGTCTGCCGTCTTTTCCCCGAATGGAAAGAGAATCGTTACGGGAAGTCATGGGGCAGCCCGGATTTGGGATGCCGACTCCGGAAAAGAATTGTATAAAATGGAACACTCAGGTCGTGCTATGGACACCGCTGTCCGGTTTGCCACTTTTTCCCCAGATGGCAAAAAAGTTGTTACCGTAACAAGTAGCGCAGTTCCCCGAATTTGGACTTTACCGACAATAGAAAAGCAATAAGCCAATGTTTAACGAGACATTCCGTTGAATCGTTACAACGGTTTCTCATTTCTCATTTCTCATTTCTCATTTTATGCTCTGCGATCTTTGTCCTCGTCATTGTTCCATTGGTCCGAATCAGACCGGGTTTTGTTTTGTACGGCAAAACCAGGACAACAAACTCGTGCTTGCAACCTACGGGAAAAACAGCGGCTTGGCGGTCGATCCGATTGAGAAGAAACCTCTGTACCATTTTCTCCCAGGTTCGAAAACGCTTTCGTTCGGAACCATCGGCTGCAATCTCGGTTGTACGTTTTGTCAAAACTGGACGACCTCGAAATCGCGGGACATCCGCCAACTTCAAGTGGAAGCGTCGCCGGAACAAATTGCCGCTCTTGCCGTCCAGCACGATTGTCGTAGCGTTGCGTTAACGTACAACGAGCCGATTGTCTGGGCGGAGTACGCCGTTGACACCGCCGTCGAGTGCCGTAAGCAGGGCGTCAAGACGGTCTGCGTTTCCGCCGGATACATTTCGCCGCAGAAGCGGAAATGGTTTTTCGAGTCAATAGACGCTACGAACATCGACCTGAAAGCGTTTAGCGACCGGTTTTACAAGGAAAAATGCGGCGCATCAATCGAACCGGTCAAGGAAACGCTTCGATTCCTTGCCAAAGAAACGGAGACCTGGCTGGAAATCACGACGCTTTTGATTCCCGGCGAGAACGATTCCGATGAAGAGCTGACCGCGATGTGCAAGTGGATTCGAAAAGAACTGGGTGCGGGAATTCCGCTCCATTTTTCGGCGTTTCGTCCGGCGTACAAGGAGAATGAAATTGCTCCAACGCCGCCGCAGACGCTCTTTCGAGCAAGGGAAATTGCGCACCAAAACGGTTTGTGTTACGTTTATACGGGCAACATCCACGACCCGGCGGGGCAATCGACCGCTTGTCCGCAGTGCAAACAGACGGTCGCCTTTCGTGCAAGATACACAATCGGCGAACTTGCAATCGACGAGGATTCATGCTGCAAATTCTGCGGCCAATCGATTGCCGGCATTTGGTCTTTTTAATACATACCACCGCCCATACCGCCACCCCCGCCGCCGCCACCCACGGAATTACTTGCGGTCTCCCCTGATCCCGTATTATAGGTGAGCACCTGCTTAATGGCCCGGAACATCGGCGATGGTGACAAACGCACATAACGCCGGTCCGCAGAGACCGCCATGTTCCCCACGCTAAGGGAAGGCCCATCCATCATCGTTGTAATGTTGGGCTGATAGCCGAGTGGGTTCGCCGCCGTTCGGCGATAAACCCAATCCTGCAACATTTGATCGTTGACCTGGGAATTGCCCGCCACAGGTGTTGCCGCTTTGCCTTGGGAAGTCGATCCGCCTTCCGACGTGGTTCCTCCGCCTTTGGTTGTGGCCGCAGAAGCGTTCAATTGACCGAGCGGCGCGTTGCTGGAAAGAGCCGCGATTTGCTGTGCAAGGTTGATCCGGTTTTCAATTTCCGTATCATTAATCAATGCCGCTTCAATGACCGTGTCTTTGTACGATTCATTCAGCCGACCGTTCTCCAAATGGAACTTCACGAGCGAACCGTTTTCTTCATCAAGATCACAGAATTGCTCAAACGTTGTTGCCTGATCGGTTCCGAGATTCTTGTAAATCGTTATTTTGAATTTGTTGTCCGCGACTTTTCCCCAGGAACGTCCGACAAGCACTTCATAATCACCGGCAAACGCTTTCGGACAAACGTACACGGCCCGATTGGTCGCTTGTTTTTCCGGTTTTTCCACGTTTTTCAGCAGGATGCCGCCGGAGGTGGTACGCGGATTCATGTACCAGCAATACGTATCGGCGGGTTCCTTGACGTAAAGATCAATCTCCGCGTCGCCGAGGTATTCGACGATTACGAGACAATCCCGGACGAGTGCTTCATCCATTTCGGCACGGAATTGTTCCGCTTCGGCATCGCGTCCTTTTAATCGCATTCTCGCAACCGTCACGTCGGCCAGGTCACATGCGGTCTGAAAAACCCGTTTGGCCCAGCGTCCTTCCCACGCTTGGGAAACGGCAGCCAAACAAAGTTTTTTGGAGGCATCTTCATCTTCCAGAAGGTTGGCCAAACTCAACGCCTCGGCAAGCGGTTCCGGTCGCATCGGCATCGCTTCGGCCAAATCGCCGTAGATTTCCAAAGCCCGTTCGCTTGCCCCAAACTGTTGCAGGTAAATCGCCAAGTTGAGCAAATCGACCGGACTTGCCGCAAACTCTTTCGCGGAAAGAACCGCCCGCTCGATTTCCTCTTTCGGAGCACCTTGTAACATCAAGGCAACCGCCAACGTCTCGTACATCCACGGTTGAACTTCGCCGTATTTGATTGCACTGTGGATCAAAGCGACCACCTGTTCGGCCATTTGCGGGTTGCTTTTTACTTTCCCGAACATCAAGGCGACGGCCAGTGCAACTTCACGTTCACTGGGGCGTTGTTCGATTTCTGCGGAAAAAACCTTGTCCCAATAACGTTCGGGCTTATCCATGTCCACCAAGTTTATATCGATTTTCCCCACTTTCGCCGGTGCTGTTTCCTTGACACTCGCTTTTTCAGGAGTCGCTGTCGTTTTCGAGGTGGATACAGGTGTCGTTGTTGCAACGGACGCTTGTTTGGCGGGAACGGCGTAAAACGTTTTCTGGCCTATACCTCCTCCGAACAGATTGGCTTTGAGCAACTTTTCGTATTTCGAAGGCATGTTATACATACCACCACCCATACCGCCCATGCCACCCATACCGCCCATCATGCCGCCACCCATGCCGCCCATGCCGCCCATCATGCCCATTCCGCCCATTCCCATACCGCCCGGCGTTGGAGATACGACAATGTCACCGACAGGATAAACTCGGATCGGCATCTTCTTTTGAATGCCTTCCGGCGTGGAGATCACCAGACAGTCTTCACGAATACAATAGGCCAAATCGAGTTGGGCAAGAACGCGTTTAAGAGCTTTTCGGAACTTAATGCCGCTATAGTTGGCCGTAAAAGTCGTGCTGTCCGGTACGACATCCGTATCTTCCAACGCCTTTAAGTCGAAATCGACGTGAATCTTGAAGGACGAGCGAATTTGATCCGCCAATTCCTGAAGGGTTTGGCTTCCATCGCTATTGATCGTGAAATCGGTTTCGGTCCCCAGTACCATGTCGAGGGCATCCATGATTTTCTTCTCTTCCTCATCCGTATTGGACAAGTCCACCACTTCCCACTGTTTTTTCCGTCGCTCGGTAAGTGCCCGCCAAATTTCCGGTGCAGGATACAACATCGGCGGCTCATCACTGAGCGGCACGAAGGAACGTTCGGCACTCATTAAAACCTCGACGAAACCTCGCTGCCGCTTCTCTTTGAGAGATTCGATTTCGTCGACATATCCGGCAACTTGTGCCCAAAGGGCCGCCGTTCGCGGAGCGGTTTTGCTCGGAATGATCCCATCGGCAACATCCGCTGCCGCTTGAGCCTGGAAAAACTTCTTTTCCTGGACGAGTGCTTCAAATCGATTCAAAATTTCCTTGACCTTTTCCTCCTTACGCTCAAACAACAGCACCGCTCGAGCACGGTTCGCACGTTCGGCGTCGGTCGCGTCCCGTTCAATAATACGCTGGTTATCGATCTGCGCTTTGTAGTGCGCACTCCGCATTTTGGTTTCGAGCCGGTCGATCAATTTATTTCGTACTGCCGGCGGGAGTTGCGTCTCCTGCATCAATTCGGCCTTCATCAGCTTCAGGTTCTGAAGCGCGACTTCTGCTTGCGTCGCCATAAGTTTTTCGGCTTCGGCAATCGCATTGTTGACGGTATTCGTGAGCGACTGTTCCCGAATCGACGCGCTGTTGACATGTGAATCAATCGTCGTTTGGGGAGCGGTCTGTGGAACAACGGCGGCACGACTAAGAAGATCACTTGCGGCGTCATTGACGATACCGGTACGCTGGGTGGCCTTCTGCGTGATCTTTTGTGCGGCTTCCACCTGACCGAATCTCAAAGCCTGTTCTGCAACGGCGAGAATGCCCGCTTCCGTCTCGTTGAGATGAAATTTTAGCGTTTCCAAAGCGGTCCGACCGGCCAGAGGCAGCGTTGCCCCATCATTGCCCGAAGCGTCTTTCACAAGCCCAACCAGGTATTGGTTCGACTCGTTCGAAGGAATCGCTTGTACGTTCCACGACAACTGCCGATGATTGCCGTTTGCGTCGGTTGCGGTAAGCGAAACGGGTGCCCGATTCAAAGCGGCGGTCGATTTTCCCAGAAGAATCGTTTCACGGTCACTTCGGACCGGCGGAACGTTCGACGGATAAACCGTCCAACCGACGGGCAGTTTTTGCGATTGGGCGTCCGGCCAGAGAACCGTCGCTTCAACGGACCTCGCCAACAGCGTTCCGGCAACTTGTCCCAAACTCGCCGATTGTGCGGTCAGAGACGCTTGATCGGCAATGTCCCTGGGAGCGACCAACACACCGCCGGTTTGGTAGGCGAGAACACCGACAAGCCCCAAGTCCGAAGTTACGCCGAGCGGACAAGCGGAGAAGGAAATCTTTTCCGTGGTCATTTGATCGACCATGTTGCGGAATTTTGCCGGCGAAATCGGTTTTCCCGCACTTCGTCCACTGCCGAGGTAGAGGATCGTTCGTTTGGAACCGGGTTCGCCTTGCATCGCGAATGCGGAAAGGGCATCTTTGACTCCGTTTTCGAGATTGACCGCCCCAAGCGGAATCCGTTGATCCTCCAGAGCGGAGATTGCGTCGAGCAACTCGGCACTTTGCGAATCGACGAACTCGGAAGTGAACGCTTCCGTTTTCACGTCAATCGCCAGGAGCTGAACTTTCGTTCCCACCGGAAGAGCAGCGACGGCTTCCCGAAGCGTATCGAGTTGGTCCGCCCTGGCCTGACCGACCTGGCTGGCGGAGGTGTCGAAAAGAAAAACAACCTCGTTATTGACTGTCGAGTCGGTCTGCGGTGCCTGCAACCCGAACTCGAAGTAATTCGCTCCATCGCTGTGGGTGTAAGTCCCCATAGTGGAAACTTGCGTCTGCGCCGCTGGAAGCGACGGAACCAGAAACGCCGCCGCAAACGCCAGTGCAGACATGATTTGAATAAGCTGTTTTTTCATTTTTCACTCCAATTGAGAAATTTCAAACTTCGAGTCGGTTTCGGGCAAAAGAGACCGCAAACGACGGACCCTCAGCCGCGTTTGCAAACTTCAAGGCAATACTGCTCTATAAATATACAACACAAAACCCTCCCGAGTCCCATTTTTCACGATTTTTTATGGGGAATCCCAAGAGAGACGGACTTTTTCGGACCGGAAAGATTCTACCAATTTTTTTCAATCTGGGCAATCGGTAAGAAAATTCGATTAAAAAAAATGAAAAATTTCGGCGAAATAAAACGATTGTAGGGGATAAAATGTCTGAACCACGATTCCAAGTAAGATTTTCAAGATTAGCAAGATTGAAAATAATCTTGGCAATCTTGAAAATCTTGTGAAAATCCTGGTTCAAGACCTTTCATTTATTTAACGCTTCCAACACTCGTTCGGTGATCGCCTGGATCAGAGCTTCTTGGGACGTATTGCTTGAGCACGCTTTTTCTTCGCCACGCCGGAAAGTCGGCGGATCGAATGCGTGGTGTCCGACGCCGGTTTCCTTCCAGCTTTCCCGGAACACATCGTTGGCGCAAAGCTCGCAATTCGCAAGGTCCACCCGTGGGTCTTTGTAATTCCACTTCGTTTTCAGGGTCAACAGGTCTTCCGCCTCTTGTTTATTGAAATACTCGACTTTTCCAAGATCACGAGCAATCAAGAGCATCCGGCAATAGGCATCCAAAAGTTCCGTGAGCCAATAGGCCCGTTCCACCGTCGGTCCGACGCTGACCGTTCCGTGATTTGCCTGAACGATAATGTCGGACTTGTGAATGAACGGCAAAATCGCGTCTGCAAAATCCTGTCCGCCGGGAATCCTGTAGGGCGCAATCGGAACGTCCCCCATAAAAATCTCGACTTCCGGCAAAACGCACTGCGGAATCGCTTCCCGGGCAATACCGAACGCCGTTGCATGAGGCGGATGGCAGTGGACAACCGACTTGACTTCCGGGCGTTCCTTCATAATCGTCAAATGCAGCTTAATTTCGCTACTCATCTTGCGTTGTCCGGCGATTTGGGTTCCTTCCATGTTGACCACGCAAAGATCGTCCGGCTTCATAAACCCCTTGCAAATTTGCGTCGGCGTACAAACGACCCGGTTTTCGTCCATGCGATAGCTGATATTCCCGTCGTTGGCAGCGGCAAAGCCTTTGTTGTAAAGCCGACGGCCAATATCGCAGATTTCTTCCTTGATTTGATGAATGTTAATCATTGCAAATGAAAAATGAGAAATGAGGAATGAGGAATGAGGAATGAGGAATGAGGAATGAGGAATGAGGAATGAGAAATGAGAAATGAAAAATCTATGCCTTATGCCCCGCCTTCCAACACAACCGTATCGAGAATTGCGGCGGCGTAGGCGTCGATGGGAACGGGGTTCGGGTAAAACGGCATGGACGCTTCGACTCCTTCGCTAAAGGCGATCCATTCGCCAATTCCGGCTCCAAGTTGATCGTAAACGACGAGTTCTTCGGTTACCGGGTTGATTTCTTTCCGATCCAAATCGGCGAGTGACATTGGAACGACGATTTTCCACTGCGCACCCTTAACCGACGGATGAAACCGGGAGAGAGTGACCGAACCCAAAGCAACACCGATTCGCATGGTACAAACGTCGAATTTTTTCAGAAAAACACAACCTCCCTCCTAGCATCGGGTATTTTGGGGAAGTTTATTGAAGATTTCTTGTCGTTTTCACGAAGTTATGAACGGTAGTGTGGGCTTGAAAGAGGGGCGGACGTGGTTCGGGAAAAAATCAAATTTACCGTCCCCCCGCCCTTGAATATCTCTAAAGACAAGATACAATTTCGCCCGGAGTCTCATTACTCCCCGATAGCTCAGTTGGTAGAGCAAGCGGCTGTTAACCGCTGGGTCGTAGGTTCGAGTCCTACTCGGGGAGCTTTTGGTGTTTCTTGACACCTTCGCAAAATGTCGCAAATTGACGCAAAGGCTTGTAAATCCAGTGTTTACGGGTCTTTTTCTTTGGACTTAAAAATTCCGTTTGCGGCTCCTTGCAGGGTAATTCAGGGCCTTACTGCAGGGAATACCGCAGGGAAATTTCAGCTCGCACACACGCTCTCCAACCGGCTTTTCTCAGTATCATGTCGGTTAGAACCTTGTGGCGAGGCGTGCTCCCGTGCAGGGATTTCCCATTGGGCCGCCTCCATGTAGTGGTCCGTTCACACCAAAAGTTGAAGTTGACTAAAAGCATAATAAATTGTATAGTGTTTGGGTTCATTCACCCCAAATCACGGAGGATTTATTATGAATTCGGCACGGAATTTCGGGTGATCGCCCGGATTTTTCAAGGCGGAAACGATGTTTTCCCGTTGACGCATCCGACCGCCGTCCTCTTCGACAACCACGTTTTTGTTACACAAAGCATCACCGGAGGGCATGACACCGGACAAAAATAATTCGACTTTG
>CAZNVM010000208.1:0-12863 GCA_964576215.1 uncultured Planctomycetaceae bacterium | reverse complement strand
CACCGATCACCTGATCCTGATTTACTGCATCCCCGGTTGTGGCGGCGCGACAAGCGGCGTCGGTCGAATGGTCGTTACTCGCGGGCCTCGTGGAAGTTCCGGGGCATTGGGAATTTGCTGCAATTGGTTTGCATATGAATTGTTTACGGCCATCATGTTGGCCGTTTCAAAATACTGCGAGGTGTTCATACTCAGGTCTTTATTACCGATTCGGATCACAGCGAGAATTGCACCGCGATTTTGTGCTTCGGTGATCGGATCGACGCCAGGTTCCAGTTGCGTGTTAACCAAGGTTCCAACGCCGGCGGTCGCAATACTTTGGAATTCCGGGTTGGGCAGATAGACGACTTTCGTAATAAAGTTTCCGGCGGCAACCTGATCGAAATCGTTGTCGGTAAATTCGACCGGAACCATGTTGTGAGCGAGAAACGCCTGTGTTCTGGCAAATGTTGGAGCGATTTCGATCGTCGGATACAAATCGCGGCCCGGCAACGACGGAATATTGGAAAGTTTCAAACGGTACACCGCACCTTGAGCGAAATTATGGACCGCCGGGCAAACCAAGGGTTCCGAATCGAACATTCCGTGCATGGAAACCTCATAGTTGATGATGATCCCATCCGGTCCGAGGAACTGGATTTGAGAAGTCATTTGGGAGTTTCCCGTTCCGTTCATTTCAGCGTTCATCCCGCTGTTGAACCAAGTGGGGACGGCACCCGGACCAACCGGGGCCCGCATCCGTAAGTGGTCCTTTCCCAAAATACCGTGACCTTCGTGATTACCGTATCCTCCGTCACGTAAC
Source organism: uncultured Planctomycetaceae bacterium (assembly GCA_964576215.1). GTDB lineage: Bacteria > Planctomycetota > Planctomycetia > Pirellulales > Thermoguttaceae > JAVBSX01. The sequence continues at coordinate 12,061 of CAZNVM010000208.1, read as the reverse complement.
GGGGCTTGGCATCCGATTGCAGCCGCCAATATTACTGAAACTAATGTAAATACACAATATCGCATTATAGGATTCTCCCCCTTACGTATTGACTCCTCCGCTTTTTCCGGGAGCTTTGGAGCTTGACTGAAAATGGACGCAGTCAGAAACCGGCCGCGCAGGAAAACCCCGTCGCGGACAATCGGATTCTTTCATCTCACCCTATTTATCGGCATAATTGGTATAGACGGGATTATTCTTTTTTTGTAAAATCCCGCAAATTTCTGAAATTCGGAATAATCCTCAAAGTTGGTGAACAAATGGCAGGTAGCAAACAGACGGCAGATAGCAGACGGCAGACGGCAGAAACGAAAGAGAAACTGCCATCCGCTATCTGCCGTCTGCCGTCTGCCGTCTGCCGTCTGCCGTCTGCCGTCTGCCGTCTACTTGCCATCTGCCGTCTGCCGTCTGCTGTCTGCTACCTGCTGTCTATATTGCTACTTTTTACAACACTTTTATTTTACGATTCCTCTGCACCTGCCCAATCGGGAAAAAAAGTTACAAGCCGACACAGTGGTACGGAAGTGATTCAGAACGCGATTCTACGGTTTCAGAAGGTCAAAACCATCGAGTCCAAAGTACGTTTGAAATGCCGCTTTTTCGGGGAAGGATACGGCGGAAGCGGAAACTATTGCGAAAAGAGATTACCAACCTTACAAGACGCCGCCGTTTCACCGAACCGTTTTCTGCTCGATTTGAGATTCCAGGCGGACTCTCTCTCAAGTTTGGAAAACCGCTCAAGCACGCTAAAAGTCTTCACGACGGGGTCGTACCTTTGGAAATACTCACAAATCGAAAATGAAAAAAGTCTGGAGCGTGTCGATTTGGTCAAACTTCAGGACATTTTGACCAGATCGCAAAAAGGAAATGAAAGCAACAGCAGACTGCAACCGGTCGAATTGGGGGAATTCACTTCTCTGGGAGGACTGGAAGGAACGCTGAGACAGATGACCAAATTTTACGATTTTGATTCCGCATCCGTTGAAAGTGCGGTTCTCAACGAAGAAAAGCGTGCCGTTTGGAAAGTGTCGGCAAAATTGAAACCGGATATCCTCAAGGCGATGCTCGAATCCTATGGAGGAGAAACGGCAATCGCCAGACATGGTGGAGAACACATTCCCTCCGCCGTTTGTCTTTATTTTGGAAAGACGGACTTTTTTCCTTACCAAATCAGTTATTACGGCGGCGTTAAGGAAAATCCGTTCAATGATCCGCCAAGCATCGATTGGGAATACCTGAAGGTCACGATCAACGGAGACGACATCGCAACCTCGATTTTCGACTTTACTTCTCCTCCGGAAGACGTCTTTATCAATGACGTTACGGATTTTTATGCGGATCGAATTTTAAGAGGAAATTGACCTCTCATTTCTCATTTGCCACACGTCCTGAAACGTGTTGAAAATGTCTTCATGCCGATCCTTCGCAATGCTACTGGATTCCAGACAACGTCGGAAAGTTGCTTCCACGCTGAAATCGGCCAAGGTTTGCGAATCGTCGCAATAATCCCCTAAAAGCCGGTCTTTCTCCATCCTCGGACGATTGATGATTCGGAGCACTTCCAGGTTCGAATCGGCAATCGCCTGATCGATTCTCGCTTGCAGGTCGCCGATAAGATCACCTCTGTAGTCGATTTCCAGCCAAATTGTCCCTTTTTCGCTCTTTAGTGATTCGATTTCCGCCGCAATGCCCGGCCAATCTCCCTGCAACCGCTTCATTTCTTGAAAGCGGGGAACCGGAATTGGAACTATTTCCGGGCGGTTTTTATCTTTCTCCACAACGACAAGGTTGACAAACTTGTCCTGCACCGCTTCGCCGAATCCCATTGGAATCGGTGAACCGCTGTACCGGATCGTCTCCGAACCGGCCACCTTTTGCGGGATGTGCAAATGTCCCAGTGCGACGTAATCGAAGCAATCGGGAAACACGTCAACGGGAACACCGCCGAGCGAGCCGACAAACAATTCCCGAACGGCGTCTCCCTCAACGGTTTGGCCTCCCGCCGTAAAAAGATGCCCCGTTGCGATGATTGGAACGCCCAATCGCTGCTGAACCTGCGACGCCTCTTCTCCGATTCGAAGGTAATATTCCCGGACTCCCTCAATGGAGTTTTGCCGTTTTTCGTCCCAAGTTTCGCCCGGCTTCGATTTTCGGACGTCCTGGTCCCGCAAAAACGGAACGGCACACACGATCAGTTCCGGCGTGTCGGTCGGATCGTTCAAGACCAAAACGCCAGGATTCTCAATTCGGGACACAACATGAATATGGAGCGACTTCAAGAGCGTTCCCGAAGCGTCCAGGAGCGACGGCGAATCGTGGTTTCCCGCGATAATGACAACATGGCGGCAATCGGTTTTCACGATTTTCGCCAGAAAATCAAAATAGAGCTGCTGTGCTCTCGGACTCGGCGTCGTCGTATCGAAAATATCTCCGGCAACGATCAGGCAATGGACCTGTTCCGTTTCGATCCGTTCAAGCAACCAATCCAAAAACCGCTCGAATTCTTCATACCGCCGCTTCGTGTAAAGATAACGCCCTAAATGCCAGTCGGAGGTGTGGAGAATTTTCATTTTTCGATTCCATTGTGGTTCATTTGCGAAAACGCTATAATCGACGCTCCTCCGGGAGTCAACAGCCGCAAATTGATCGCAATGGAAACGACACCAAATCCGAACAAACGCAAGACCGACCCGTCTGGGCGTTCGCCCTATGCGGTCGGCTACGAATGGAGTGTGCGAATTTCTTCCATCGCTCTGGGCATGGTACTCCCGGCGGTTTTCGGAATTTGGCTTGACGCCAAGTGCGGAACTCTTATACTTTTCACGGTACTCGGTGCCATTCTCGGAATGACGACGGCACTGATCCAATTGATCCGAATCGGAAAGGATGTCTGAACCGGGGTTGTCTGAACCGGGATTCTCATAAGATTTACAAGAGGAACAGGATTGTTTTTTATTTTTTATTGGTAATCCTGAAAATATCAATAGAATCGTGGTTCAGACAACATCAACGAAAAAACTCGACGGCGTTTTGGAAGAGTTTGAAACCGTCTCCGAACCGGGGACGGTCTTTCGGAGCAATTCGCGTCCAATGGGGATGCTGTAGCGGATCAATAAACCGTTCCGGATGCGGCATCAGTCCGAACACCCGTCCGGTGGTGTCGCAGATTCCGGCAACGTCGTCCTGGGAACCGTTGGGATTGTCGCCGTGTGCATACTTCAAGGCGGCCTGTATTTGTCCGTTCCGTGCAACGAATCGCCCTTCGGCGTGCGCGATCGGAAGGTAGAGCGAATCGACACCGCGAAGAAAGACGCACTTGGAATCGACAGCCCGAAGTTTAACCCAACGGTCCGTGTAAACGCCTGACGGGTTCCAGGTCAGCGTTACGGAATTTTCATCAAGGAGCAACCCCGACTTGACAAGAGCTTGAAAGCCGTTGCCGATGCCGAGAATCAGCTTGCCGGCGTCTTTGAATTTTTGTAGCGTCTCGGAAAGGCGGCTTTTCAGTTGACACGCCAAAATTTTCCCCGCTGCGACGTCGTCGCCGAAACTGAATCCGCCGGGAAAACAAAGGACCTGGAATTCCCGGAGCAACTCCGGTTTTTCCAAAACGCGATTGAGGTGCAATCGCTCCGCTTTACCGCCGGCTTGTTCAAATGCGTAAGCGGTTTCCAAATCACCATGAGTACCGGGAGATCGAAGCAGGAGTATGTTAGTCATCGAAAGGGAGTGGAGAGTGCAAAATGAAAAGGCCCATTTTCCAAACTCATTTGAAAATGTCAAGAGGAAACGGGGTACAAAAAACTTGTCGAACAGGAGGATTGCAAAGTCCCTGGGAACGCAGGCTTCCAGCCTGCGCGAAGGTTGCGGAATGAAGTCTCCGCCCTGCACAGGTAGGATGCCTACGAACTCACTGGCAGGCTGGAAGCCTGCGTTCCCAGGAAAAAAGCGACTTTGCAATCCTCCTGCAACCGAATCGGGGTGCTCGCAAATTTTCTGGGAGGCTAATGAGCAGCTTTCCGATAATCATTCCATTGGTTGCCGTAGTACAACCTGTCGCAAATAGTGTTCATCAAGTCCCCAACGGGGGCACACAATCGAACTCCCGGAAACTTATTGTCCACAAAAATCGTTCAAAACCCGCACAAATTCGGCGACGTCCAAAAAATAACTGGGATACGCCGCCCGCAGGTCCTTGAAACGTTGCGTCGAAACGAGAACAACTTGCACATCCCCCCGCAAACAAGCCGGGGTCCGCTCTTTGGCTGCATACATTGCGGTTGCCGTTTCCAACTGGTTGGACACAAAACCGTAAATTCGGTTTTCGGACTTTTTAATGTTCAGTTCCAAAAGCCAATAATCGTATTTCTTTTCAGGAGTCCGTTCGCCGACTTCTTTGATTGCCGATAATTTGGAAAAAAACGTTTTCTTCAATCCCCATTCTCGCAACTCGTTTCGAATGTCCTCAATCCCTTTGTTGGCATACTCCGCAATGATGGTGCGACGTTCGATGTGTGACAAGGCGGCACTTGCCAGTTTGAAAAATTCGAGCCAATCCTCATTGCCTTGACTTGCCTTCAACGCTTCGCCATAAAACATTCCGACTGTTTCAACCGCCATCGCCCAAAGGTGTTCCAAATAAGTTCGAAACTGTAATTCGATTTGAAAATCCTTGTAACAATCCCCGTTCAAGCTCAAAACCAGGTGATGTGCCGAATAACCGGACGCTTTCGGTTTTTCCCGATAGCTGTATTCCCGGAGAACGTGAAACGCCGACAATAATCCCCTGTTGAAAAAACCGGCCTCGACCAATCGCACACCTGCAATGTCCTGCATCCGGGACAGTTTCATTTCCGGCATCCGTTCCAATTTTTCGATGATCGAAACGGAACGCTTTAATCGACTCGAAGGACTTGTCGTTGATTCCTGATAAAGTTCCGAAATGACCGCAACCGCTTTTTGCAACGGTGCGGCGTGCATTGTCCGCCAGGTGTCAAGAACCTCGAGGGCTTCTTCATTCTGTGGTTCGTTCCGCAAGACATCACCGGCCTTGTCCACAATTCTCTTGCTGATTTTGTGATAAATGTCATTTGCCATGATAGATACCGTCGTTGGAATTACGTCCTAACGTATTACAACAAAATAAGTTACTGCTCATTCAAGAAAGGAGTTCATCAATAGAAGATCAAGCGTCATTATCGGGGCAATGTCGAAAAAAGTCAAGAGCGATACGCAAAGTCATCCTGAGAAGGAATGGGTTACGATCATTTCTTTTGCATGACACCCAACGCTTTGAACATTGCTTTTGGTACGACCAGTGTTGAGTAATACGTCGCCGGAGCATAAGCGATGGTGTACGTTAATTGTTCCGCCGGGTTAGCCTGGAGGAGCGTTTGGACCAGTTCCGAAGCGTTACGATTTGTCATTTCCGCAGAATACGGCTGTAGCAGTTTTCCGAAGTGGTACGGCGAAAAAACGAACGTCGTTGCCGGAAGCGGAGCGGTTTCGTCCAGTTGCGTCACCGCTTTTTCAAGCACATCCAGCAAATCCGGCTCAAGTCCGGCGGTGAAACAAAACCGGTCCTCCCGGATGCCAAAATTGATGTACAAGATTTTTTCCTGTAGGGACGCCGGAAAATTTTCCGCGTTTTTCAACTCCTTGACCGGAAACGCAATCGTCGAGATTCGGAACTCGCCGAACCGCCGGGAATTGAAAAACACTTTCCCTTTCAGATGTGCCGCACGCGGATCGGTGTTGATTTTCAACTGTGCCCCGCTCAGGATGGCAACGATTTTTTCCCCGCCGGTGATCTGAAACGCTCCGACCGTGTTTCCGCCCGGCAAAACGGTGATCGCTCCGTCGAAAATTCCCCGCTGTACGTTTTCATGGACAATCGCTTCGAATTTGTGTACGGATTCGATTTCCAACTGGTCCTTCGTCGCTTGCAGTGCGGTCGAGAGCGATTCGTTCCAGACGCCGCCGACGAATTGTCCCATCATTCCGGAAAAAGCGTTCACGAGTTCGCCCGGTGTTTGGGCTTCTTCGCCGGATTGCGACGGTGCCTGGATTTTCGTTTCCGTTTTCACGCTTTCGGCGGCAAACTGTTGCTGTTCGGCAACCATTTTCGTTTCAATATCGCGGAACAAATATCGTACAAAAGCGTGAGCGATTCGTTTTTGATTGACGCCAAGTTCTTCCGAAACGATCCCTGCACAAAGTGCTTCGTCCGGCTGAAAAAACGCACGAACCGCCGTTTGACGATTCCGTTGACGCTCGATGTACCACGCCAATTGCCCGTCGGGAACGACGCGAACCGCCGTTTCCAGCGTAACGCCGCCGGTTGCGTTGTTGCGTTTGATGCCACGAAAGATCGTTTCGATTTCGTCGACAAGAATTTTGGCAAACGCAAGCGAACCGGCAAGCATTTCTTTTTGTTCCGGTCCGTACTTCGCCTTTTTCGGGTTGGAAAAAAGTACGACAATTTCGCCGATACGAATCAGTCCGTTGCCGAGTCGCCGGGGCAGACCGTCCATGAAGATGGTATCGGAAACGAGGTAAACTCCGTCCGTTTGCGGCAAAAGAATTTGCGGATTGTCCGGAAGAATCGCAAGGAGCGGATACGGTACGAAATATCCCCAGTCCCCTTTTTGTACGACAACGGTCCCCTGCGAAAAACGGATGTAAGGATTTTTGCCGAGCCAGGTCCAACGGTATCCGTTTCCCTCTTGTGGTGTTACGGACTCTGCACCGAACGTTGCGAGGAATTGATACGCCGCCGCGTCGCCGGATTGGAGCGGAATAAAGAGCATCGGAAATGTTGAAGCACCGTCGGTCAGGAGAAAAAGGCCGGACTTGCGGTCCGTGTCCATAAAACTTTCGCCCCAGGACTGTGCCGCCGAGCGAAAACCGGAGTAAAGCTCTTTCGTACCGGAATCACCGGCGATTTTTTGAAGCGTTGCGTCGAGTTCGTCAAGGTTTTGCAGTGAAACCATGTAGACCGGTCTTAATTCGCCGGTCGGTTGTTGCGACAGAAACATCCCTCGCAACACGGCAAGCAGCAGCGTTTCCTGCGGACCGTCCTCGGCAGTTTGAGACAATTGGGAACTGAGCACTTCGCGGAAAATGTTAAGCACCGGACGGTCCGTGGAGTTGGACGCCTGTTCTTGTGCTTGTTGTTCTCGTTGTGCTCGTCGGTCTTCACGAATCTGTTGACGTTGCTGAATCCGCTCCTCGCGATTGGGACGCTGGGCGAGCGATTCCGTACCGAACGAAACGACCAGTAGTGGAATGAGGAAAGGTATAAAAAAGTTGTGGCATTTGGGAAACATTGTATCACCTCGGCAAACTCGTCCAACGACTTGCAATTTTTCGCGTGCTCCGGCAAGGATTCCAAAAAGCACCCCACGCTCAGCATACACGGATTTCCCTCGTTCGGCAAGAGATTTTTCGTAAATTATCTGTCCGTCCATAACCCAAACCGTAAACGAACGGGTAGTCAAGACCGACAAAAACTGGTAAATTGAGCGTTTCTGGAACTCTTGGCTTGAAGGCTTAGCCGCCTCGCCCAGCGAGGCGCAGGCCACCTGAAATCGCGGCGACTTCCAAACATTTTTTCTCATTTCTCATTTTCCATGTTAGTTCTTCTCCCTTGCTATTCTCTGGAATCGTTGTCGCTGGAACGCGATTCGGCGGAAGTGAATCAGCTTTTGTCCGCTTGGTCGGCGTTGTACCATCCGGCCTTGTTGGAAAAGGAAGGCAAACTGTCCCGCTGGGAAAGTGCGACCAATCCGCTCAAGGAAACGAAAATCACGCTCGCCGTCGTGCCACCCTGCTGCGATTCGTCCGTTCCCGCCGATTGGTTCAAAGCCAAAGAGGAAATGGGAACCGTCGTCGTTCGGAACATGGAAAACCGTCCGGAAATCGTCGAACAGCTCCTCGAAAAATTCGAGTTGACCGACCACGGGTTCGACGACGAGTTCGTCGACGATCTTTACGCGTTCGGAACCGCTTATCTGCTTACCGAAGTAATGACGCGGCAGATGCGGTACATGAGTATGCTTGACGATTCGCAGGTCAAAACGAAAATTTTTGAAGCGGTTACGGCGTACCGGGTCGGGGAACACGAAAAAGCGACGCAGGCGATTCAAGGGGCGTTCGACCTGCTCGGTCAATCGAAAGAATACTTCTATCCCGGCAGTGCGACGCTTTTGGATTTGACACTCACCTCGCCAACGACGCTCGGTAAGGATTTACGCGACGAAATTCAGTCCATGCCGTTTACGAACCTGTTTCTCCCGACGGAACAGCTCCGGGAACTCGTCGAAAAGGAACCGCAAACGCTCGAAATTCTTCGCTCCGCACTCCAGGCAGACGTGGAATCGCCGACCGATACGGTCGATGCCGCCGCCCGCTTCTCGAATGACACCACAAAGGGGAAGGAGAAACCGGAACCGGTCGTCCAGTTGATCGGCGACGATCTTGACGCCGCTCCGCTCCCGATGCTCCCGATTTTGGAAATTGCGGACCGGCTCGTGCAAGGGATTCTCTTCTACAAGGAACATCTCGGTACAAGACCGGATTTTTACGGACGGATGGTTCGCGGTTTGACGCCGCTTTTGCCGCAGCTTCTCAAACTGGCCGGATACAAAGGGGCCGTTCATTTCACGCCGCGCGACGGCTGGCAGATTCCCAAGGAGACGCAAAGCAAAATCTTCTGGGAGGGAATTGACGGCACAAAAATCGATTCGCTCCTGAAATTCCCGCTCAACGCGGCGGAGCATGACACCTTTTTCCTGCTCCCGAAAAAGATGGGCTATTCGATGAACAACGACCATACGTCCACGTTTGCACTTGCCCATTACCCGATGAAGAAGAGTCCCTGGTTGCTCGACCTGATGCGGGCAAGCCGATACTCGTCCGTTTGCGGCCGGTTGACGAAAATCCGGGAATACTTCGTCAACACACGGTACACCGGCGTCTCGAAATCATTTCCGTTCGAAAAATACTGGACGAACTATCTGCTCCAGGCGGTTAAGGCGGAGCAAACCGGCCCGGTCTCCGATTGGGTGCGATATTACCGGCTCCAGGCGGCGATCTTTGCACTTCAAACGCTTGCAACTTTGCACGCAACGATTTCCAAAGACAAAACGCTTGACGAAGCGAGCCGCCGCGAACTGGAAAGACGGTTCGCTCCGATGATGGAAGCGATTGAAAACCGCCTCTTTCAAAATTCGTCCAGCGACAATTACGACGATGCGGCTGAAACGCAAATCGCCGAAACCGCCGGGTCTTCCGGGACGGCTCTCGCTTTGGCCGTGTACGGTAAAACCGTTGAAAAGCGAGAAGAAAACGTCGGTATTTTCGTACCGAATCCGCTCAGCTTCCCGCGAACGATGGTCGTCGATATTTCCGAACTGAAGGAGTTGCCAAAAACTTCCGAAAAAATCCTGCTTGTACGGGAACACGAACACGACGGAAAAATTCGCAAGGAAGCGGTCGTCGAGGTTCCTGCTCTCGGATACCTTTGGATCGGACCGACGGCGGGCGAAAAAGCACCGGAACCGGTTGCTCCCGTACCGCCTGTACCGAAATCGCTTTCCGAAAAACTCAAACGCTTCTTCCTTTCGCTGCAATACAAGCCGAAGCGGGATTCCGACGGTGAGCCGCCGCTGGTCGAAAAGGTCGAAGAGAAAATCGAACGTCGCGGCAGCAAAGTCCATGTGAGGGAATCGTATCTTTTGCGTAACGATTATTTCGAGGTCCGGATCGACACTCAAACGGGCGAAATGCGTTCGATCACGACGCCGAACATTCGGGGAACGCGGTTCGCACACCAGTTGGCGTTCCGCTTGTCTGCGGAAGAACGGAAAAACGATACCCGGGGCGAAAATTCACCGAATTACGGTTACACGATTTCCTGTGCGGACTCGTTCGAGATTCTTTCCGACGGGCCGGTGGTCGGAAAATTGAAAATCGCCGGACGACTCATGCGGCCCGACGGAACGCTTGCCGCAAAGTACGTTGAAACGTTTACGATCAAACGGCTTTGCCGCGTGCTGGAACTGGAATTCGAGATTGACCCGGTTCTACAGCCCGGCGACATGCCGTGGGATTCGTACTATGCGGCCCGGTTTGCGTGGACCGACTCGCTTGACACCATCCGCTGCGGCGTACAAAACGGGGCGTATTCGATGAACCTGAGCCAGTTGACCGCGCCGGAATTCATTGATTTGCGCAACGAACTGGGGGAATCGATCACGATTCTCACCGGCGGACTTCCGTATCACCGGTTGTTCGACGACAACCGGCTTGACACCATTTTCATTCCGCAAGGGGAAAGAACACGAACATTCCGGCTTGCGATTGCCGTTGACGTTCCACAACCGGTCCGCTCGGCACAGGATTACCTGCTTTCCGATCTCCAAACGGCGGCGACCGGAATGATTCCTGTTCCGAAAAACCCGTTCGCCTGGTTGTTCTCCGTGAGTGCGAAAAACGTGATCGTGTTGCGTCTGGAACCGTTGTTCGAGGAAGAGAACCGCCTGACCGGGTTACGGGCAATCCTTTTGGAAACGGAAAACCGCAAGACGGCGTTCCATTTTCGTGCGTTCTTGCCGATTGCCCAAGCGTATAAGACGGACTTGTTGCGTGTTCCCGGCGAAGAGCTACCTGTCACGGAGGGAGACCGCATTCGACTCGAAATGCACGGTCGGGAAATGCTGCCGATTGAATTGCAATGGAAAACAACAGAACTGCAATCCTAACTTCCTCAAAAAAATTTGTCACCAATCCTTGAAAAAACGTTTCCTTTTACGGTAGACCTGCCGGGGATGATCGACCTGATGGGGACGTCGCTCTATAGCGAACCTTCTGCCGCAATTCGGGAATTGATCCAAAAGCCGAGTATCTGTTTATCGCAGAACTCAAAAAGCAAGAGAAGGATATGGGAAGTTCCCTCTGCCGATTCCTTCGGGACCGAAGCAGACGCTTCGCTGGAATGCTGAAACGGTTAGGAACTTTTTACAAAGTGCCGATACGGCCCAGCCTACTTCGCCTCCACTTATTGAATCGGCGGCGAAACGTTCAGCGAGACACACTGCCGCGATGAAAGACCTGGAAAAATCAGGAGTTAAATTTCCAAGTAAGGGAGGAAAAAATGACCAATAATAGCCAACTGATAGCCTCCGTTCCTACCCAAATCACCAGTACGAATTCCCCATAAGTCTCAACAAGGAACCCGATAGCACGTTTGAAGTGTCCTTCGTAGGTCTTACCCTTATTCCGAGATTCTACATACTTCAAAAACCTGGCGGTAAGTTCCGAAACGAGAACTTCACCAGTCCCCTCAACCTGCAAAGGTAGGCCGGGATACTCTATCAATTTAGTAAGGAATCGCTTGTAGTTCCTATCAGCTTCGGGCGAACCCCAAACACCGTGATAGTAACGTTTCCCCTTGTACCAGGAAAGTGCTTGGTTTCGGTCCTTGCACATTCCGGGTAATCTGTTTTTTTTCTGTTTTCGCATAAGTTACGTCCCCTTTCCAGACATCGTAATTACGATGTCTAAGAAGTTTCAATAACCCATGCAACTGATTTTCAAAAGTGCTGCAAACACTTGATATTATTGACTTTACGTCAATGGAGCTAGACGGACTTGAACCGACGACCCCCGCGTTGCAAACGCGATGCTCTCCCAACTGAGCTATAGCCCCCAATGAGTCACTCAGTATACCCGTAACTTTCGTCGATGCAATCCCTCCATACAAAGTCCAGTCCATCGACCGCGACATCACGGCTCCGGATGGGGTGCGTAAAAACCTTTTTGCATTACGTAGCCCGAATCCAGTATTTTTTCCAGTGGCTACTGTACCGGACGGCACACAGGACCGTCATCCGATTGAGGCGGGAGACCAGCCACTTCGCTCCCGTTTGCTTCAACCGCCTCCCTATCATATTCTTGCACGCACCCTCCACCTGACCACTTCCTATCGCTCGACCCTCCGACAATCGCTCGCGATAATTCA
>CAZNVM010000207.1:0-7467 GCA_964576215.1 uncultured Planctomycetaceae bacterium | reverse complement strand
AGTGGCGTCAGGCTGTTTGACCTACGGTGCGTTTTTTGAATACGGCACCGGAAGCTATGACACCTTCAACTCGTTCGCCACCGCTACTGCATTCCGCAACAACGGAAACGCCAACCATATCGGCGGCGGCGTTTTGGGACGCTTGGATTTTCGTAACTGTTTTTACGTCGACGGCAGTCTCCGTGCAGGCGGTTTGAACAACCATTTCAAGGGGGGCGACCTGCGAGACGCACTTGGCACCACGGCGACGTTTGATTCCAAGACCGCTTATTACGGTACGCATTTCGGTGCCGGACGGGTTTACAATTTCTCGAAATGCGCGGCGTTGGATTTGTACGGACGTTATTTCTGGACGCATCAGCAGGGTGACACCGTTACGTTGTCGACGTTGGACCCGGTGAAATTTTCGGACGTTAATTCCCATCGGGTAAGGCTTGGCGGACGTCTTGGTGCCACGAATCGGGTGTTAAACCCTTACGTTGGTGCGGCGTACGAGTACGAGTTTGACGGCGAAGCGAATGCGTCGACTTACGGTTTTGCCATAGACGCCCCGAGTTTACGAGGCAGCACGGGAATTGGCGAACTGGGATTCACGTTGAAGCCTGGGCGGAATTTGCTGCTTGATTTTGGGGTACAGGGTTACGCCGGCACGCGACAAGGTGCCACCGCCGCCCTCGCCGCCGCCTGGCGGTTTTAGGGAAACAAATCAGAGCCGCAATCGTGAGATTGCGCCGGTTTCGCGCAATCTTACGATTGCGGCTCTGATATGCTCGGCGCGGGACAAGTCCCGCCGCTAACTTAGGAACTCATTGTGGTTCGCTGATGACGTCTCGGATTTTCTGACATCGTTTGACGGTTTCTTCAAACTCGGCAAACGTCAAGGATTGGCGACCGTCGCACAGCGCGGCCTTCGGGTCCGGGTGAACCTCGATGAGAAGTCCGTCGGCCCCCGCTGCCGTTGCGGCAAAAGACATTGGACCGACGACGTAAGATTTTCCGGCGGCGTGCGAGGGATCGATAATGATCGGCAAGTGCGTTTTCGTCTTGAGTTCCGGAATGATCGCAAGCGATAAAGTGAACCGCGTGTACGTCTCAAATGTCCGAATTCCCCGTTCGCAAAGGATCACTTGCGGATTTCCCCCGGCGAGAATGTACTCGGCGGCCATGAGAAATTCTTCCAACGTGCAACTGAATCCACGCTTGAGCAGGATGGGCTTACGAATCCGTCCAACCGCTTCGAGAAGCCGATAATTCTGAGCATTGCGTGTTCCAATTTGAACAACGTCGGCGTATTCGGCAACGAGAGGAACTTCTTCCGGCGACATCGCCTCCGTAACGATGGCCAAACCGGTTTCCTTTTTCGCTTTGGCAAGAATTTTCAGTCCTTTCTCTTTCAGTCCCTGAAACACGTAAGGACTCGTCCGCGGCTTGAATGCTCCACCGCGGAGACCAGTTGCCCCCGCTTTCTTCACCGCGACGGCGGTCGAGAGAACCTGGTCTTCCGACTCGACGGTGCAAGGACCGGCGATGATTCCAAACGTTCCGTTTCCGATCGTCAGCGATTCCGCTTTGACGACGGTTGGTTCCTTTCGAAATTTTCGGCTTGCCAGCGGAAACGGCTCGGAAACAACAATAATTTTGTCAACGCCGGGCAACGCTCCAATTTCGTTTCGGAGCGTCGGATCGTGCGGATGCAACCCGGTTTGGTGGTCGACGACGACGATGACGACCGTATCGTCAAATTCCGTAGGGTTGCCCAGCAGATTTTTTTCTTTAAGTCGATCAAGAAGTCCCTGAATTTGGGACGACTTCGCACCGGCAACCATTTGAACAATCACAAGAAACTCCGAATCACTAAAACGAATATCTCCAAGTCGAAAACTGCATTATATAGGACTTATGGCTGAAAGTATAGGGGCCAAGTCTCACCGACTACAACGCGGTTTGATCATAAGTTCCGGTTGCAATAAAATGGGGATTCGTTAAAATGCCGGTGCGTTCAAGTGGAAGAAAAACGGGGTTTCCTGTGTCCGATGCCCGATTCCCGATGCCCTTAAATTTCAACACTTTTTTCTGTTTCATCGCCAACCCATCTACACTTTGAGTAAACATAATGGCTTCGGAATCCCAGGACATTATCTTTTTCTCCGATGATCGATCCGGTATTCCGACTTCGTCGATGCACTTGGCCGATCAACTGGCGAAGAAAAACAGGGTGTTCTGGCTCAATACGTTTATGCGGATGCCCGAGTTCTCTTTGAGCGACTTTTCGAAAGTGGTGAAAATTCTTTCCAACCGCTCCGGGAAACCAACCGGCAGATCGAAAACGGAAGTACAAACCGACGACATTCGATATTTCACACCGAAGATCGTTCCCTGGTTCATTCCGCCGGTTCGAAAATGGAATGGAATCCTCGGACGACGTTTTCTCAAAAAGCTCTTTCGTGATTACGACATCCAATCGCCGGTGCTCATCACGACGTTTCCCTGTACGGTCGATACGTTTCGAGCGATCCGCTCTGAAACAAGACAGGTCTACTATTGCGTGGATGAATGGGCCGAATATCCCGGCTTGGACCAAAAACGCTGGGGAATAATGGAGCGTGAATTGCTGGAATGTGTTGATGGTGCCGCTTTTACAAGCCGCGACCTGATGGATCGCAAGCAACAAAACGTCAGACAGAGTTTGTACTTGCCTCACGGAGTCGATTTTGATCACTTTTCCAGAGCTTACGCCCAGGGGCAACCGGCGAAGATCGATTTATTGGAATCTTTACCAAAGCCGATCATCGGTTTTTTTGGTACAATGGATTCCTGGGTTGACTTGGCGGCCATCGCGGCCCTTGCGAAGCGGTTTCCTCAATGCTCCTTCGTAGTGATCGGCGGTGCCCGTGTCTCCACGGATGTTTTACAAGAATACCCGAATATCCATTTGACCGGGCCAATTCCCTATGCTAAACTTCCTGAGTACGCTTCTTATTTTGATGTCGGTTTGATCCCGTTTGTGCTCAACGATTTGACCAAAGCGGTCAATCCGTTGAAACTCATGGAGTATTTTGCAATCGGTGTACCTGTGATTTCAACGAAGTTGCCGGATATTTTGGACGTTCCCGGCCCCCTTTACTTTGCGGAAACCCATGACGAATTTGGCGACCGGCTGGAAGAAATTTTCCAAAGCGATTTACAATCCCTGAAACAAGCGGCCCAGGCCACTGCCAGAAAGAATTCTTGGGCAAGCCGGGCGGACGCATTGATGAAATTCCTTGAGACCATGCCATAATTTATTGTTCGATGCTGAACGTTTTTTACACGATTGATACCGAATTCTGGCCCCGAAAAGAAATTTCCGAGGACTTTCAGAGAGATATCTACGGGCGCACCCCGCAGGGTGACTTTGGCCTGGAATTCCAATTGAAAATGTTCGCGGAACATGGTTTAAAAGCGGTCTGTTTCGTTGAACCCCTCCACGCCCTTGTTCTTGGAAACAAGTACCTCGAAGAAATCACTCGTATTGTTCGTAAACATGGGCACGACATTCAGTTGCATCTGCATACGGAATGGTTGTCGAAAATGGGGCAACCTTTGCTCTCTTCCGGTCAGACGGGGCAGAATTTACATTGTTTCACCGAAGAGGAGCAAACGCAGCTTCTCTCCCTGGGGATCGAAAAACTCCGGGAATGCCAAGTGGAATCTCTCTGTGCGTTTCGAGCCGGAAATTACGGGGCCGACAATGCGACGCTTCGGGCGTTGGTTCGAAACGGCATCCGGTATGATTCCAGTTATAACGTTCCTTATCTCGGTGCGGCTTGCAAAATTCAAACGGACCAGCGGCTTTATCAAGCGGCGGAAGTGGACGGGTTACTGGAAGTACCGATCAATCATTTCAAAGATTTCCGCGGGATTCGGCACACACAACTCTGTGCCTGTTCGGCGGCGGAGATGGAGAGTGCCCTGCTTCAAACCTGGAAAAAAGGGTGGAATTCCTTCGTGATTGTTTCCCATAGTTTCGAGCTGATTCGGCGAGGCACGACGATTGCCGAAAGCCGCGTCAATCGGATGGATTTGGGGCGATTTCAACGTCTTTGCCGTTTTTTAAGCAGCAACCGGGATAAATTCCGAACATGCACCTTTGAAGCGGCACCGGATTTGACCGTTTCCCCGGAGATCGTTTTGGAGCCGATCTCGATGAGTCCGCTTTTGACGCTTGGACGTTTGTTTCAGCAGGCAAGGCAACGCTTGCCATTTTGACCGTTTTTTCTCATTGACCATGAACCGTCTGTTTTGGATTGATTTGATTCGTGTGGTAAGCGCATTTTTCGTGATTACGATTCATACCTGCGGACGTACAGCGGGAGGATATGATGAAAGCGGCGAAACGTTGGCATGGATCGTTTCCAAGTGTTATCACGACTTGAGTCATGTCGCAGTTCCACTGTTTGTCATGATCAGCGGTGTACTTTTGCTCGGACGTAACGAAGAACCGATTCCATTTTATCGAAAACGATTCGGAAAAGTGTTATGGCCGTTTTTGGCATGGTGTTGCATCTACATTTTCTGCCGTTGGTTGAATGGGCAAGGGCTGGCAGATGAAACGCCGATTACGTTGACCAGTTCCGTCGGTGCCATTCTTTCCCATAATATCAATGGACATTTTTGGTTTATGTACATGCTTATTTCCCTGTACCTTGTCGCACCGTTTCTTTCCGTCTTTGTTCGTCATGCCTCAAAATACATGCTCTCCGTTTTTCTGATTCTTTGTTTTTTTGCTGTCGTTCTCTTTCCTGTCATCAACCATTTTGCCAAAGAAGCATTGGAAATTTCAAAGATTAATTTTCAATTCGAATTTGTTTCCCGTTGGGTCGGTTTCTTCATTGCCGGCTACGTCCTCAAAGATTGTCTGATTTCAAAACGCCAAACGGCAATTGCTTTCGTTCTTTGGTTTTGCCTTTCCATCGCAAAGCCGGTCAATGTTTATCTGGGTACATCCTCGCATCCCACGCTGGTTTCCCTTTGCGATTTCCTGGGGAACTACGTTTTTTCCATCGTTTCACATCAAGTCGTCTTGTCATTGCTTGCCTTCCTGGTGTTACGATCTCTCGGCGACCTTCCTTCGCTTCCTTCCTCACGATTGGGGCGAATGATTTCCGGTATTGCTCCATTGACCTTCGGTATTTACCTTTCCCACATGCTGATCGTTACTCCTGTGATGAAAAAACTCGCTTTGGGGTCATGCGAATCGTGGGCGGTCGTACTTTTTGCCGTTCCGATCTTAACCCTTCTCATTTACCTGGTAACGGCAGTTATGGTTTCCCTGATTCGCCGCATTCGGTACTTGAGGTTCCTCGCCCCGTAATCGTTTCCACAATTTGTCCCCTATGGACACCACAATACAAATCATCGATTCCATTGAAAAGCTGGAAGGGTTTCTTCCGGAGTGGCTTGCGTTTCTTGAAACGCGGCCGTTGGGGATGACCGTTTACAACGATCCGAGATTTATCCTTACCCAACTGAAATACGATTTTGCGGGGGTCAAGAATCGTCAACTCCACATCGTCGTGGTCCGGGAAGGGGAGACGATCCGCTGTATCGCTCCGTTGTCGATTCGTGACCATTCCTTCCGGTTCGAAGTGAGCGTCAAAAAGTTCTTTCCGGTCAAAACACAGCAAATGCAATGTTTCGGCGGATCGTTTCTTTATGCCGATCAGCCGGAGATGTACGACAAGTATTTCGAAGCCGTTTTCAAGGAATTGAAGCAATCGAAAATTCACTTCGATTTCCTTTATTTTATGGGATTTCGTCGCAATTCCCCTTTTTGGAGGTACTGCCAATCGCATCTGACAGGTCAACCGTTCCGACTGCTGGAAGTTCTCGCTGAGATGCAGCACGATTTGAGAATTCAACTACCAGACTCCATAGAAATGCTCCTTTCCGGCATCGATAAAAAACAGCGTTATAATATCCGTCGCGCAGTCAAGCATTTCATGACCAAGGTTCAGTCCTCAGAGTTGCTTCGTATTACCGAAGCATCACAAATAGAATCTTTTTTCGAGAGTGTTTCGGAAATCTCGCGCAATTCATGGCAAGGGAAAACTTTCGGGCACACTGATTGGAAAACGGATGTTCGATGTCAATGTTGGAAAAAGCTGGCCACCGAAGGACTCCTGCGATCCTACCTGCTTCTTGCAGATGGTCATCCCATTGCTTATCGTATTGGATATCAATATGCAGGTACCTACTATACTCAGGAGTCTCGATTTGATCAGAAATACCAGGAATTGACCCCTGGCCTTGTTTGCCTCTATCGTTGTCTGGAAGATATAATGATGATTAATCCGGCTGATGTCTTCGATTTCGATTTTGGAACACTTGGTAATAAACGAATTTTCGCCAATGAGGAAATCGAATCAATGACCGTTTACATCACGGCGACATGGAAAGGGACTTTTCTTGCGCGAACACAAAAAGCGATCAACCATTTCGTTTTCCGATGCAAACGCCTGTTGGAACGCTGGAAAATCGCGGAGCGAATTCGAAAAATCCTTCACCATAAAAAAACATAAAAACTCTATTGAAAAACGATGATACGCCCCTTTTTATTTTCGGTACGCGTCCTGAAGCGATTAAAATGGCTCCGATCATCCTGGAAGCCCAAAGACGTTCTACAACGATCAAGCCAATCGTTTGCGTCACCGGACAACACCGTGAAATGTTGGATCAGGTGCTTGAATATTTCAGGATCATTCCTGAGATTGATCTGAAACTGATGCAACCGAACCAGACGCTTGCTTCGTTGACAAGCCGGTGCTTAACGGCCATCGACCAGGTGATTGAGGATCAATCGCCGACTGACGTGATCGCTCAGGGGGACACCACGACCGTCCTGGCGGCGTCATTGGCCGCTTTTTACCGAAAGATTCCTTTTGTCCATATTGAAGCCGGCTTGCGAAGCGGGAACATCCTTTCCCCCTGGCCGGAAGAGATGAATCGCAAGGTCGCAAGCCTTGTCACCGCGAAGCATTGTGCCCCAACCACTCTTGCCGCCGAAACACTGCTCAAGGAAGGGTACGATCCGCAAACGGTACGCTTAACCGGCAATACGGTGATTGACGCACTCCTGTTCACAGTGGAGCGGGAACGCAAAACTTCCAAGCGATGGGAGAAAAAATATCCGTTCCTCCAGGACAAGCCGCTGGTTTTGATAACCGCACACCGTCGTGAAAGTTTTGGGCAGGGATTCGAATCGCTATGCAACGCTTTGCGGGACTTGGCGGTCGCTTTTTTGGGGCATGAGTTTGTTTACCCGGTCCATTTGAACCCGAACGTTCGGGAACCGGTTTATCGGGTTCTCGGTGGGCTTCCCAATTTTCACCTGATCGAACCGGCAAGCTACCCGGAATTTGTGTGGCTTATGGACCGCTCGACGATCATTTTAAGCGACTCCGGCGGCGTTCAGGAAGAAGCCCCTTC
>CAZNVM010000206.1:0-3996 GCA_964576215.1 uncultured Planctomycetaceae bacterium | reverse complement strand
GCGCAACCGAAAGCGATTTCGTCTTTGTTGATCCTTATGCAAGAATCTTTCCCGGACCACATGCACACGGAAAATTCAATCACTGTCTGATCGAACGTCGTTCTGTACACAGCGTAACCACCAACGTCCTCCGTCAGCTCGACAGTCCAGAAGAAAGCGTTGTGCATCGTGCCTTCAATCAGCACGTCGATAATCTTGGCCTGAAGCATGAGCGTTGCACCTCGTGGAAGTTCGGTTGTTCCCGGCGGTGTGTTTTCGGGAAGCACCACCAATCCGCTCCGCTTGTCTACGGTCCGCTCAAATGCCTTGCCTTCGGCGAGACGCCGCTTTCGTGAACGTTCATGGTGCCGAAGCCTGTCAATCAGTTTCGGAAACTCTTCTTTGATTCGCTCACCGGCAAGCCGCGAGAGTTCCATGTTGAATTGCTCAAGCTGTTTCTTGCTTCGTGAGTCTTTCCTCTCACGCATCACGTCCGCTAATGTTTTCATCGTCTCCTCGTAACAAAATGGACAGTAGTACACGCCGTCGAATTTGTAAGCGCAGGACTTACACAACAGGACTCCACGACAATGCGCACACAATTTCGTCGCAAGTCTTTCGTCACACGCCGGGCATAAGGCAAGTGAATCTTGCTTCTCCGTTTCGAGCGTTACCGTGTTGAGCGTCCAGTTTTCGTCGTACTCGTCGGAGTAGACAACGTGATCTTGTTCGACCTGCACACGGAAATAATCACCATGCGGTGTTACTTTCGTCCTTGCGTAGCCTGCGTGCGTCTTGCGTTTCATGCCGCTTTTATTCCTTGTTTTATTCTCCAGTCATCGCCGACGAACGGAACGAATACACACATTTCGGAAAGCCGTGAATGAATTGCACCACTGTAAACTTCTGCAAATTCATTCGGCGAAGTCAGGTTCGTTGCGTAAACCGTCGTTACACCGTTTTGTATGAAACACTTGTAACGCCATTCTAAAAAATCAAGCACAATCGAATCCGATCCAAAATGTTTGACGTTCCGCTCGCGTCCGATTTCGTCAACCACCAATACGGAATTCCCAAATTCCTTTTTGAAATCAACGTACCAACTATCGTGATGCGCCATGAATCCTTCAACGACATCACCGATCTCAACGTAATCAATCGCGTACTTCGCCCCGGTCTTGTTTCCGAATTTGTCTCTTGCGAGATCATCGTAAGCACACAACGACCGTAGCAGCTTTGTCTTGCCGGTCCCGAAACTGCCGAACAAAACAACGCCTTTGGCTGGTGGACGCATCTCTCGGTCTCTTTGGTTGATGCGAACCCGTGCCATCCAGTTCAGGACGGTAGAAACGGAATCCCGTGTGTCGGATCGGTCAACGTATCCGCACTCCTTGAGACGTTCGCGGTGTTTTTCAACGCACTGCGCAATCAGTGATTCGTCCGGCTCCTTGAGTTTTGCAGGACACATCGCCGAAAGCAATAGTTTGGTGTCAAACCGAAGGCTAGAACTTGATTGTTTTGGGGTCGAAGTTTGGGTCAATTTTGTAATCCTCCTTTTTAAAATCACGGGCTTGTTTGGTTTTCGGCGGCCCGGTCACTTTTGGTTTTCGAGTCGTGTTGAACTTTCCGTCGAGAATGTCTTGGAAGTGTTCCGAGACAAGCCACTTGAACGTTTGCACGTATCCCGTTTCCGTTTTCAGGTATTCCGATTCGGCCACGTTCGCAATCGCTTTTCGGATGCCGTCCTGTCCGTGCTCGAGAAGCCGGTGCATGAAATTGGCCCGTATCGCCTCAGGGACGACGTGTGGCTTGAACTTCACGACGTGCGGTATCTCGTTCCACGCCGCAACCTGGGCGTCGAGGAACTCCAACGCCTCGGCGTCGAAAACGATTTCCGAGTTTTCCGAAAATTTTGAAAATTCTCTCGCGCGCGGTGTTGTGTTTAAATATTTACTTTTCTTTACTTTACTTTGTCGTTGAAACTCCGAGTTTGGGGTATCAAACTGGGAGTTTGGGGTATCAAACTGGGAGTTTGGCCCATCCCTGATTTTTATTCGATCAGGGATGACGACCTTGCGCCCTGTCCGCTGACACATCTCTGCGAATCGATTTTGAATGGATTGCGAGGTCAGAACTTTCTCACCCTTGAGGAGGCCCTCGTCAAAAAGACCCACAACACAGCAATAGTTCACAATCTCGCTAACAGCCTCTTCTTTGATTCCAAGGTAGTCGGCCACATCAAAGGCGATACTTTCGTCCCACTCGAGGAAGCAGCCTCTTACCCTGTAGATTTCGCAAAGGATGTAATCATAGACGGCCAAGCCTACACACCCTTGACTCTTTTTTAAACGCTTGATGCGAATGTCTTGATAACGGTCTGTATCAATACTGTAATAATCAAAACCGGTTTTGAATGGCATTATAAATACATCGTTACTGTTGATCCTCATCAGTGTCGCCACAAGCGACAGACGCCTCACGGCGTTTCGGATTTTGCTATCTTAACTCAAACTGTAAACAACCGATGATTACTGCAAGTTGCTCATTCTCTGCCTTGAGTCTTTCATTCTCACGGCCAAGTTCGGAAAGCCTTTGCAGGTACATCTCCAGTTTCGTGCAGTTATCACAAATCGTTGTTTGTTCAGTCATCATTTTTCTCCTTTCGATTTCGTATCCGCTTCGATAAGTTCAAGATCGGCGGCAACATGCGATTTCAACGCATACGGTCGTATCTTTTCAAGGATTTCTTCAAATTCCTTTTGTTCGCTTTCATCAACTTTAAGCGTACAAAAATGTGCAAAATACTGGAAAATCAATTTTAATGAAACAGTAAATTTTGACCCTTTGCAACTGAGTGAAAATCCTGTTGAAGAATCAAGGTTCGCCCATCGAAGGTTCGCCCCTCGAAGGTCCGCCTCTTGAAGGCCCGCCTCTCGAAGGTCCGCCCCTTGAAGGTGCGCCCATCGAAGGTTCGCCTCTTGAAGGTCCGCCCCTTGAAGGTTCGCCCCTCGAAGGTCCGCCCCTCGAAGGTCCGCCCCTCGAAGGCCCGCCTCTCGAAGGTCCGCCCCTCGAAGGCCCGCCTTTTTTCCTTCCTCACTGCCGTCTTGCCATTTTTTGTGAAGTTCAAGAATCTCTTTAATTTCGTCTGGTGTCATATTTCTCCTTTCGCTTCGTCAATAAGTTGTTTGTACTGGTTCACCCAGCAGGTCGGTGTACATTTATTATCCCAGTCCTTGCAAGTCATTTGACATTGCTCATGGACCAATGTTTCAACGGCCTTCAGGAGCTCCGGCGCACGGACGATCAGTCTGGCATTAGCAAGTTCGGTCGCACGTGTGTTTCCGCCGCATGTGTGGCACGATGCGACGTGCTCACCGTTTGGACCTTCGATTTCCCACCATCGATTGTCTACACAGTCCTCGTCCGCAAAACTAAGTTCCCACGGCCCAGGCGTAAATTTCGGTTTGCTCATTGCTTCTCCTGTTTCTCAAGTTCACGAAAATGAATGATCGTCATTACGTTCCAAATCAAGTGATCCAGATGCGCTTCCGACGTGTCCCCGGCCATCATTTTGACCAGGTGATTGATCGCGTGATTTCGCAGGTTGTCTTCCGGCATCCCGCTCTCCCAGTTCCGCTCGCCGTATTTCTCCGCGCCTTCGTGCATCGCTCTTGCGTATGCTTCAAGGATGTAGAAAATAGCCATTCTGAATGAGGTTCTCAACGCCTGAAAGGTGATTTCCTCGGATTTTGTAAAATTGTCTCTGGCGAGTAATTCTTGTTGCACGAAGTCTGTTAATGTCGCGAGAAGCTCTTCATTTCCAACCGTCTCAATCAAGAATAAGAGCAGTGCTTCGGCGTGATCTGGTATTTGGTCTGCAATTAAACACTCAATCGCCATCGGACTGCACAGATCGTATCGCAACGGCAGTGCTTCACGTGTCGCACCGCTCTCAAAAGTTACTTGTTTTGTTTCCATGTTTTGAAATAGTTAAATTTGGTTTAATTATTCGGACAA
>CAZNVM010000205.1:0-3709 GCA_964576215.1 uncultured Planctomycetaceae bacterium | reverse complement strand
TCCGGCAATATCTCATGGAGCGAGAACATTGACACCAAACTGGACCATCAGTTGGAATACGTGCAAGCTCTCAACGGCGACGGCGATTTGATGTGGATGTGGTTGTGGCACACCACCGGCACGTCAACGACGACCGACAGGAACAAGTATTCCTGGAACGATAATGCCAAAGCGACCGTCGTTTCCGGGCCGGTGACGTACCAATATTCACACAACGCAAGCGGCGAATACAACGACGAGTACGCCGCCAAATGGAGTTACGATAATTTCGTCAGCCCGACAAAATGGACGCTCGAAACCGTAACTGGCGGCGGGACCGGCACTTACAACCTGACCGATCACACGTTTGCATCCACGACGTTTAACGCCGGGTATTCCGGGGCGACTTACCCATACGACTGCATAGATTCCCAGGACATCTATGCCGCCGGACTTGGAAGTATTTATAGCTGTTATCCCACCTTCGGCATCTATGTAAGTTATGGTAATTCCGGTACCACCACCTATAACGGCAGTTATGACTCCACGAGCAATCACACGGTCCGTGAAGACGTTACCGTCACCTATTCCAAACGCAACGGCGCGATTGCCCGTGATTTGAGTGGTGTCACGACGGAAAAGCAGGATACCGTGCGCAACTGGAAGGATTCGATGAGTTACTATTTTCACGGCTCATACTCTTATTCCAACTTCCCGATTTTGGAAATCCACACGATAACGGAGGCCCAAACTTTCAATGGGAGCGTCAAGGAAGAGGAGCACAGCGAGGTTGTCACGACGTGGAGCGTGGTGAACGGCGCGATTGACTGGAGCAGTGACGTTAAAGTGTACAATAAATACACCGGCGGATATACAAGCAGTGCAATCGCCTCTTATTCCTACAGCTATTCCGACGAGGACTCCGGCATTGTAACGAATAACAGTTCAAACTCGACGGCCAAAACCTACAAACGCGCAAGCACAACTCAAGTGCTGGACTGGACTTACACCGTTACGAATGGTGTCATATCGAACGAAAAGTATTGGGAATCGCGTGTCGGCGATAGTGTCATCGTGACTCATTACGGTTACAACAGCAACAATACCGACATTTGTGCTACCGCGAATGTCGGCTGGAAAAACCAGGGCACAGGACACCTGGATTGGACCTGCACGGAGATATATAGTTACAATAATGTCCGCACCAGTCGGAGCGATCCGCTTGGCAACGAAGGCACTTACACGTTGATATCGAGCGGTCATGAGGACAGTACAAGCACCTATTCCACATGGCCGAACGGCAGCAGCAATACGAACAACTATTACAGGTCGCTCAACGGATCGATCAGCATGACATACGGAGGTTTTTGCGCCAACCTCCACGAATTCATGCCGCAGATTGCGTACAACAAAGGCTGGCAGGTCAACGGCATGGTGTCACCAGGCAATGTCTATGGACACGGCGGCGTCACCGCCATCAACGTCGCCAAGCCGAAATTTGGCAATTTCGCGGTTATCGACACGAACGCCATACTCTATCCGCCGCAGGTGGTTGGCGTGAACCTTGCCGATCCGGTTGCTGGCGGACGCACATGGTGGGATTGGGGTTGCACACAACTCATGCGTATCGGTGGTGTCGCGCAGGCCGTTGGTGGCATCGCGGAGGTGTGGTTGGGTGCCACTGGTGTCATGGCGGGAGTCGGCGGTGCAGGGGTGTCCGGTGGCACAAGTCTTGCACTGACAGTAGGTTCCGTCATTTTAATTGGCCACGGAATTGACAACACATGGGCAGGCATTTGCACGGCGATCACCGGCGGTTGCACTCAAACGGTGACGTCAGCGTCCGTCGAACTGTCGACGGGAAGCCACCTCGCAGGAGAACTCGTCAACGCCTTTGTTGGCATCGGCGGCAGCATCGCCGTCGCCAAGGGCATCAAAGCCATTTCAGCCGCCAGCACAGCGGCAATGACCAACTGCTTCACCGCCGGAACGCAAGTCGTCGTCGGTATGGAGTACGACGAGGACGGCAATTTCGTGCAGTATGTCACCATTAGTATTGAAGACCTTCAAGTTGGCGACTTGGTATACAGTTATGACACTATAACTGGCGAGGTGTCACAGAAGGCAGTAACCGCCGTCTTTGCGAGACAAAGCGACCATCTCAACTATCTCACAATTGTCGATGAGAATGGACATGAGCAAGTCATCGAAACCACCGATGCCCATCCGTTTTGGGTGGTGACAGATGATCCCGACTGGAGCCGAGCCGCTCGAAGTGTTGTTGACGAAAATGGTGTCATTCTCTACCACGAGAATCTTGAACATGGTTTGAACGGCTACTGGGTTGAAGCGAAGGATTTGCGAGTCGGTGACGTATTTCTCGGAGCCAATGGCGAGTTGGCAACCTTGACGAACGCTGTTCGTGTCGAGCAAGAAGGTGGTGTCGCCGTCTTTAACTTTGAAGTAGAAGGCAATCATAATTACTTCATTCTTGCGAAAAATTTCGATTATGGACAGACCTGTGTGTTGGTACATAATGCAGGGATTGATTACACAAAAATCGATGTCTTTCGTGGTGGGAATACTCTCGTGCTTGATGATCTCAAACATGTCAGAATTAAAGACGGCCTTGTTCAACCAACTCATGGTCTATCTCTCAACCTCGATCCGCAGAAAGTGAGTAAATTTGGAGGTGCCTATAGAATTATTTCCATTCCAAACGAGCTTCAAATAATTCAAAGAGGCGAAAAACTTCTCCATCACGAAATAGTTCCAAAAGTACCAATGACAATCGAAAAATTCAAGTCACTTTTAACCCAAGTAATTATGGTAGGGCCATGAACAGTGAAAATTTTCTTACAACGAGGGATGTAGTAATAATGACCTTTGATGATCATCCAAATTTCTCGTTGTGTGTAGTACACGGATTTTCAGAACGCGACAAAATTGAAATGGAATGGCGCGGTTGGTTAGGGTGTACATATTTGGTTGATTCTGAAAACAAAAACTACTGGCCCCTAAGTTTTTATGATCCTATTAGAATTGCACAGGATACAGAAGTGACTGGTTACACAGAAGACGTTGGTTTGATTGTAATTCAAAAAGTTACATTAGAAAAAATTATCAATACATGCTATTCTCTGCTAAAAGGAAGTTATACTAAGTATCATAAACCGTTTACTAAAAGCGAAATCTATGAGCTATACTGCTTGGGCCAGTTTTGACAAGTAGTAGTGTAGTTGCCCAGCCTTCAAGAGATTTTATCCAAGCTAAAAAATCCGATTTCGGCCCAAAATTCCAGCGAAAAATCCGAGTGACACCGAGATTGAAACATTTACCACTTTTCCTGACAGTTCAAAAGCCCCATGAGCGACAGCGAATCCTTTCTTGATCGCATTGCCAGAACGCTGTTCGGCAATCCCGGATCGAAAAAGCCGAAAAAGGTGAAGGCTGTCAATACGCGCCGCCTTCAATTCGAGCCGCTGGAATCGCGGGAAATGCTTGCCGTCGGCCCGATTGCGGACCTTGAATTTCCGGTGCCGATCAGATGCGACTCGATGTACAATAACACGATTGCCCGTGATTTAGGTGGTGTCACAACGGAAAAGCAGGATGTCGTGAGCAACTGGAAGGATTCGATGACGTTTCACGGCGATTATTCGTCCACCGTACAAATTAATGATGAAGGTTGGGTTGGTTCCACGTCCGCCGGGCAGGAGCTGAGCCAAAC
>CAZNVM010000204.1:0-2274 GCA_964576215.1 uncultured Planctomycetaceae bacterium | reverse complement strand
GGCGCCCCAGCCCGTCTTCCTCTTCCGGAACCATCCCCCCCCCCCCCTTCTTTTTGGCGGCGACTTCCCGGGACGATTCGGCATTTTCATATCCTCCGCGATGGATGGTTTTTTCGACGAGAATTTCGCCAATCGCACGGTCCGCTTCGTGGTCGTTCGGTTTGATTTTTTTCACCCGGTTCCAGCAAGCGACCGAGTCATCGAATTTTTTCATCTCCCGCAAAACCCGAGCCGCCAAGCGATTGACTTCGGCGTCGTTCGGGTCGGAATCGATTGAATGTTTCAAATAAGCAAGTCCGGACTCTTCCAAACCGAGTTCCAAACAGGCCCTGCCCATTGCAGCAAAAGCGGTGGCGTCCCACGGGTTCGATTTCAAAAGCTCCAAACCGCTTTTGATTACCCCGATCCAGTTTTTCTTGACCTCGGCCGTTTTAATCCCTCCGGTGGAGAGCACGGAAAACATGCTTTTTTTCTTTTTTTCACCGAATTTTTTCCGAAGATTGGCGACGTAGGATTGCAAGTAGATGATGTTTCCGGGATCGCCGTGTACGCACTCGAAGAACATATCACAGGCGTAATCATGTCCGCCCAAGCTCATTTGCTTGTTTCCGTTTTCAAAGAGCTTTTGCAGCTGATTGCGTTTATCCGGCGTGATTTCGGGAAGAGAAGCCGTTGACATGAAAATTTCAAAAATTGAGCCGCCACACCCTGCACGGCGTTTAGTCCTGTTCTTGCGTTTCGTCGGATTCTTCCGTTTTGGCGTTTAGTCCTGCCATACGGACAAGATCGGCAATCGACACGTTGTACAAATGATCCTGACGTTTTTTTTCCGCCGTTTCCCAGACCTGATTGAGGACTTGAACTGCGGACGAGGAATTGTCCTGGTCGTTGATTCGCTTTGGGGGTTGAACCGGACCATCGATGATATTCATCACTTGTCCCAAAGTTACTTCTTCCGGTTTCGGAATTAAATGATACCCGCCGGAGGCACCGCGAATGCTCGAAACGATTCCGGCCCCTTTTAATTGGAGAAGAATCTGCACCAAAAAGCGGGCAGGAACCTGGTGTTGTTCCGCGATGTTTCGAATACGGACCGGCTCGTTGGAACCGTGACTTTTGGCCAATTCCATCACAGCGATACAAGCATATTCCGTTTTTGCAGAAATTTTCATCAAAACCACCAATGAATAAAATAGGGACGTTCAAAATTTGGCAATCTTTACGGAGACTCAAGGAAGATAACCTGCACAAGTCGTTTCGAATCGGTCCGAACAGGAAAAACCAAGGAGCATTGATTCCTATTTTAGTATCGATTCCCTTTCATGGCAAGGTAGTGGTCCGTCCCACGCACCGAACGGGCAGGTCGATAGAAGTTTGTATGAGACCGTCATTTCGCGATGCTCCATTCCGGCTTTTATTCATCTCCCCCAATAAAAGCCGGAATGAAGCGAAGCGAAATGACGGTAAAATCAGTAAAAATCGTAAACTTGTCGACGGACTGACGTTACTGCCGGGGTTACCGCTTACTGCGTGCGCGGCTCTGATTGGGCGCGGCTCTGATTGGGTATGGTGCAAAATGTCAATTTATTGACGTTGTATAGCATAAAACGGACGCTCCCGAAAGAGGATTTTACAAAAATTCCTTCACTCCCGCAAGACCGGAAACTTGTTGACGGTCTTGTTTTTCAAGAAGATTGCAAATCTCTTGGAGCGCAGGCGTAAGAGGTACGAAGGATGTGTGATTTATAAAGGGCAACCGGACTAACGGGCTGCTGTCGGAACGGTATAAAACTCGATTTCCCAAAGACGGGCAATGTTGTCCGGCGTTTGAGTAACGAGTAGACGTAATTGCCTGACGCTCCTCTCTTCAAAATTCCGGTTTCCGTCATATTCACTGTTGTCGGTTGTCTTTGCACCGGGAATGTCAACCCATTGATATTCGTTCCAATGTATCTGCTCCACCAACCGCGTATGTTGACGTTTGGGCAGGTGGTCATAGAATAATGGTCGGGAGAGTCTTGGCCCTTATTTCACGCGTTCCGCGGCTTCCATTGGTCGGGCAGCATTTTTCTTAACTCCTTTTTGCTTGAGAGGTCCGCCAGCCTTGCCATAACATCGCACAGGTATTCGAATTCGTTAATTTTGTGCCTGCGGGCACTGCTCAAAAGCGAATACAAAATGCAAGCCGTCTCGCCTCCACGCTCGTTGCCGAAAAAGAGCCTTGCGTCAAGAAGTCCGTAGAAAGGAGAAAATCATGTAAAAGTTAACATGTAC
>CAZNVM010000203.1:0-4585 GCA_964576215.1 uncultured Planctomycetaceae bacterium | reverse complement strand
CCCGGTTTGGACCCAATACCGCTCAACCGCCGGGAAACCTTTTAAGTTCGATTTCACTCCGGGTGTTGAAATCAAGCACAACGCCGCTTTGGAACAGGCCGCCGTTACGAAAGCGTTTGTCTATTTGATGGAAGGGAACACCGATCTGGGCCGGGAAGCCGTTGCCCTGATCCGCGATTATTTTTCCGTCGTTTCCTTTGGCAACTGGCTTGATATTACGCGGGAAGTCGGGCGTGCCATTTATTCCGGTTCGCTTGTTTACGATTGGTGTTATGACCTGATGACCGACGAAGAGCGGGAGAGCATTCGGGCACGTCTCCTGCACCTGGCCCAAGATATGGAAATGGGGTGGCCTCCGTTTATCGGCGGGGTCGTCAACGGGCACGGAAATGAAATGCAAATGAGCCGCGACCTGTTTTCCATGGCGATTGCCCTGTACGGTGACGATTCGGTGCCTTACACTTACTGCTCCTATCGTGTTCTGGAGGAATTACGCCCCATGCTGGCTTACCAGTACCAATCTCCCCGGCATCACCAGGGGTTTGGTTACGGCCCGTTCCGCTTTGAATGCGACATGACCGCCGCCTGGTTTCTCAAGCGAATGACCGGACGCGAGATTTTCCACGAAAACATCAAGCAGGTCCCCTACTCCTGGATTTACCAGCGGCTGCCGGACGGGGCGATCCTGCCGGACGGTGACGGTTCTTATGAAAAGGACCGATTCTACCGGTATGCCAATTTGCTGAATTTCTCCTACAGCGACGACCCGATTCTCAAGGGGGAATACCTGCGACAATTCGCCCCGGCGTCCGACCCGATGCGTTGGCTTTTGGTCAACGATCCTGATCTTGCAGCGCAACCGGACCTGAACGTATTACCGTTGACAAAGGATTTCGGAACAATCCTCGGTTCCATGATTGCAAGAACCGGCTGGAGTATCGGGCCGGACTCGGACGATATTGTCGTCGAAATGAAAGGGGGCGGCAAGCACTTTGGAAACCACCAGCACTCCGACGCCGGTTCCTTCCAGATTTATTTTCGCGGGCTACAGGTGGGTGATCTGGGTATCTATGGGTTTTATGGAACCCCCTACGACATGAACTTTAGCAAGCGGTCCGTTTCCCACAGCATGATGCTCGTCTACGACCCGGATGAATCGTTTGGGGGGCCGAGTTCACGCTCAACAATCGGAAATGACGGGGGGACCGTATTGCATCTCAGGGGACCGTTGACCCCGGAACAGGCCGAAACGGAACCGCTACACCAAAACGGTACTCGCTTGGCGGCTGCTTTCGGCCCCGATGCAATGAAGCCGGTTTACAGTTTTTTCTCGGTGGACCTCGTTGGGGCCTATTCCGAAAAAATCAAGGAATACACGAGAAGTTTTTGCTTCATCAACCGGCAAGACGAATCCGTACCTGCCTTGCTTTTGATTTATGACAACGTTTCAGTGTCCAATCCCGGCTTCAAAAAGTATTGGCAGATCAACACCTTATCGACGCCGGAGCTGACCGCCGAAGGAATCCATCTGCCGGTGGAAAGAAACGAACGTAAAGGGCGTATCAGCCTTTCGATGCTTATCCCTTCTCCCGCTGACCGCCAGACGCAGATGTTGTCCGGCTCGGAGGAGGTGCATCAGGTTTTTGGCGTGCAGTACACTCCGCCGATCCAAACTCTCCAAACGCGAGGTACCCGAACCCTCTTTTCGCCCCAGGCGGAAAACGAACGCGATGAGTTTCTAACCGTCATCCAGATGATTGATGAAAAGGGAACGGAACTTCCGGTGTCCCGTCTGGAAACGAAGGCGGCCCACGTTGTTGTTGCCGGAAACCATGTCGTTGGTTTCGCAAGGACCGCCGCCCCGATCAGCGGGGAGTGGAGTTTGGAAATTCCCTCCGACCGGGAGTATCAGATGGTTTTAACCGGGATGGCCGCCGGAAAATGGACGGTCCATCAATCGGGCAAAGAGGAATCCATTGAAGTTACCGAAGGTAACACCACCCTGTTCTTTTCGGGAAAAGGAACCTGCCGCCTTGTACCGTCAAGATCGCAATAGGACAAACCGCAACAGCCGGATTTGGGAGCAGTATGCGGGTTCATTGGCAAACACCCAAACCGGCCCTTCCTGTTTTACCCGATCTCACGGATTCGAAAATTATCTGGACAATTTTCGCGGCTCGCTCTTCGACTTCGGCGTTTTCCTCCAGCTCCGGCGCATGGTGCGGCTTTGATCGCGCGTCGAGAATCAGGGAACCATGACAGCCCCAGTGCTTGCGGTCCGTGAACGCTCCGATTCCGTCCAGGTCATTTGCCGGGTCGCTTTTCGTGAAGGTCGTCCAGAGAAAATCACGGAACGATTCCATCTTCGCCGCTTCGTCCACCAGAACAATCCAGGGAATCCGATTGATCGGGTCGGAAATATTGTACATCCGGGCAAGTTTCTCCTTTTCCGCCACCCCAAAAAGGAGCAACACGCCGGGCAGAATCATTTTCGGTTTTCCCAAACCCAGCGAAAAAGCTTTGTTGAGCGATTCGTTGTACGATTCGTCCAGCTTGTCTGGCAACTCCCTGATCGGCGGCCCGGCGACACAAATCGCAACCTTCGATCCGCGATGCAGCGTTCCGCCCGTGTAATCAAGCGTGTCCATGTTCGTCCGGGTCGTGAAATGCAGGTCGCTTGCCCAATCGACACGGCGTAAAACGTGCTCAAAAAATCGCTCCGTTTGATCGACCGAAAGCGTCGGATCGTCCTCTTGTGCCGTGAGAAACAGATATTTCGCCAGCGACAACTGCCCAAACCCAAGAAGTGCATGAGCAAGCGTGTGAAGCTCCGCTTTTTCTCGTATTTTGCTGTACGGGTGATACCGCTCGGAGCCGATTGCCAAAAGAAGCGGATGTACCCCGGCCTCATCGACCGCCCGGATCGAGTGAACGCCGGGAATCTTTTTCGGAACCAGCGGCCCGGTCAGCTTGTGAATAAATTCGCCGAACATCGAATCTTCCTGCGGCGGTCGCCCGACGACGGTAAACGGCCAAATCGCTCCGTCACGGTGGTAGACTCTTTCGACTCGCAACACCGGAAATTCATGCTCCAGACTGTAATATCCGAGGTGATCGCCGAATGGTCCTTCCGGCAAAATTCGGTCGGCGTCCAGATATCCACTAATGCAAAAATCGGCTTCGGCGTAAATCGGTAAGTTACCCGCTGTAGGCTGCACCATTGGAATCCGGTGCCGTCCTAACATTCCGGCGAAGGTCAACTCGCTGACGTTTTCCGGGAGCGGCATGATTGCGGCAAGCGTCATTGCGGGAGCACCTCCGACGAACACGCTGACCGGAAGCGGTTTTTTCAGTTCGAGTGCCGCCGCATGGTGTGCCGCGATTCCCCGGTGTATCTGGTAGTGTAACCCTGCTTCGGTGTTTTTTTCGTACCGATTTCCGCCGATTTGAACCCGGTACATGCCGAGGTTGGAGTTCATCACTCCGGGCTTGAGCGGGTTTTCCGTGTAAACAAGCGGCAGCGTGATAAACGGCCCGCCGTCCCCGGGCCAGGAAACGAACTGTGGGAGTTGGTTGAGCGTTGTTACGTTTTTCAAAACGGGAGCGGAGCGAACTTTTTTCGGTCTGGCATAATACGCCGTTTTTAGAAGCGAAGGGAAAGACCACCACCGACCGGCGTTTTGGAGCGACTCGGCCATTTCCGCCAGAGGATCGGCTCCGAGCGACATCACTTTCTTGAGCGGTTCGATGGCACCACGAAAGATGTATTCGATCCTCGACATGGTCCCGTACAAATTGGAGACCATCGGGAACTTGCAAGGAACGTTTTGGCCGGAGGAGGAATCGTAAACGTTCGCAAAATACAGGGCCGGACCGTGCCGCCGGAAAACCTGTCGCCCAATGGCCGCGATTTCCAGATAAGAATCGACCGGCTCGTCGATTCGGACCATCTGCCCGGTTCGGAGTAAGTCGTAAACGCAGGAACGCAGGGTTTTGAAAGGCATAACTAAAGGCAAACTTTTCACAACTTCCAGTGTAGAGTAATTTTCTTGCCGCTCAATCCCTTCCTGGCATTCGCTGTTGCATTTCCAACCGTCGTTGCTCTAATTCTTGTCGCATCTGTTCGTGCCTCAATGGCAATTCTTGCCGCATCCGTTCCGACCTCTGTAATAATTCCTGAATTTGACGGCCTTGTAGCTGTTGTTGTGTTCCAGTTGTACGACCATTGCCGGATGCTGCCATAGACTGGAGGGTTTCCGATGAAACAACGGTGAGGTCTATGAACCGTACCTGCCCATCTAAAAATCCCCCATTCATCCCTTTCAAATGGTAAGAACCCACCCTGCTTTTTTGAACGAGATCATCCAACGTAACATCCGCCATAGGATCCATCCAACCAAAAGACTCTTTGACCTCCACGATGGCAAGTGTATTGTCCAAACCATTCCGCTTCACCGAACACCGTCATTGTAGAAAATTTCCGACAAAATAACAACATCCCGGCCAGGAAAAAAGGTAAAATGTTTGTTGCTCAAAACGTTCATTTTCCTTTTACTCCGAACCGAGATGCAATTAAAGACTATAC
>CAZNVM010000202.1:0-1935 GCA_964576215.1 uncultured Planctomycetaceae bacterium | reverse complement strand
ACAGTTTCGTTATAATCCCTTCAAATGGATTTTTGGCATGATCACCCATGTCCATCTTTTTTGGCCGCATCCTGTTGCCATAAGCGGTTGCTTGGTTTTTCCACATACCCCTTTTCCGTTAATTGTCTCATGGAGGATACTTATGTCGACACGCATTCCGATGAACAAGCAAGACCTGATCGAGAAAGAATACCACCGCAAGCTCGAATTAAACACATCTGAAATCGGATTGTCCGTAAGAACAACCAATTGCCTTGAGGAGCAAGGCATTTTTACCGTCGAGCATCTCCTGCACTGTTCCCGGGAAGATTTACTCGCGATTTCCAATTTTGGCGAAAAAACTCTCGAAGAGGTCTATTTCGCACTCGAAAAACTCGGGTTTTACCGTCGGCAACGCCGCCCGAAAGGCAGCATGGCGTAGCAGATTTGCCACGAAATATTATTGTCAGCCGTTGTGTTTCGACCTATAATATACCTTAAACGGCAAGGAATTGTACATTTTCAAATGACTGGAATTTTAGCGTCATGAGTGTTTTCAGTTCGTTGGCGAATTTTTTGCTGCTGTTTGCAAGGCATTCGTCAATCGCGTTGCAGAAGGATTCGAAATCACTGTAAAACTGGTTGTACAAACACTTTTTTTTCAAAAATTTCCAGTAACGTTCGATCAAATTCAAGTTCGGCGAGTAGCTCGGAAGGAAAACCAATTCGATGCCCAACACGGCGGCATACATCCTCACCCAGTAACATCGCTGGTATGCCGCATTATCCAAAACCACCTTAATCACACGATCCGGATGAAGCAACGACAACTTGCCCAACAGCTCAACCACACTCGACGAATTAATATATGTCGCATTCGTCACAGTGACCATCGTACCGTGAATCGCATGGTATGCCCCCAGGACATTGTAACGCTTGCGACCACTTGGCGTCCGAATAAAAACACGCTCCTTACTCCACAAATATCCCAGGAACGCACCCAAAACAAAATGAGCGGCATCCACATAATAAAGTTCGACCTCGCCGCGTTTCGCTGCGGAAATCACGGGCTCAATCGTGGTTGTCATAAATTCTTTTTGAACGACGGGATCAGCCTTGCAAGGGATGCTGCCTGTCTTCAAACAGCGGATTTCCTTTTTTTTAGAAACTCGCGAATTTGTGTCGGACTGCGTTTGATGCCGGTCAATTGTTCGATGACGGCACCGGCTTCCTTCGCACTTTGCGGAGGTCGTTTTTCCAATTCTTTTTCGATCAGTTCGCCATGAGCCACAAGTTCACATTCATGTTTATGTTTTTCATATTCGTAAACGGCTTTCAGGCCGCCATCACGATATTTTTTGAGGCAGTCGCGGATTGTCCTCGGATCACGGTCAAGCAATTGTGCGATCCTTGCCGCCGATTCGCCGTGATGATGAAGGGCAAGCGTGTGCATCCTCATCATGATATGCGGCTGCGGATGATAAAACCTGTCGCGTTGTATCGTGGGAATATCTTCGGCTAAAATCGAAACCTGTAACATAATACATCCTTGTGTGCATGGCGAAATACAAAGACGAATGATACAACATAATGAAAAAATAAAAAAGTGCAGTTTCAAGCCGTTTTAAGTATAGAAGTGAAACGGATATCAGAATCAGGGCAACGCAGAGGACAGAAAACCTCGAAGAAAACAACGGTGGTGCGCCACTGTTTAAAAGTGATGCGCTTTTTGCGCCACCATTTTTGTCACGTTTTTATAAGTTGTTGATATTAAACGACTTACGAAAACAGTAAGTACACCCCACTGGATTCGAACCAGTAACCTTCGGTTCCGTAGACTACGCTATGTACTGGTTTCAAAAGATCAGCTTTGTCGTTGTAACTATTTATTATATATAGGATTACAAAAACGTCTGTTCGCAAGTTTTTGGAGTTTGCCACCAAAAAAAGTGTGAC
>CAZNVM010000201.1:0-22087 GCA_964576215.1 uncultured Planctomycetaceae bacterium | reverse complement strand
CAAATGGTGACTCAAAACAGGCAAGGGCATCGGGCATCGGGCATAGGTGATAAGTGAAAAACTTCCTCCAATTCCCGATTCCCGATGCCCTTAAATTTCAACACTTTTTCCAGTTTCATTACCATTTCGTTTACACTTTGACTTTGAAGTGATCACCATGAAAAAAAAAGTCCGCTTCGCTTCTATCGGATTGGTTTTTGTTACCGTTTTTTCGCTTGCAAGTCTTTCTTTTACTCAAACCAACGCCGAGGCGAACACAGGGTTTGAGCGCGTCGTTCAACTCCAACGTCTTGACTTCATCCCTTATGATTTGCGGGTGGAATATCTGAAATCGCCGGTCGGAGTCGATGTGGACAAGCCCCGATTCAGTTGGAAAATCCAATCCAACACCAACGGCGAAATGCAAACCGCTTACCAAATCACCGTATTCACTCCGCAAAGCAACGATCCGGTTTGGGCGACCGGAAAAATCTTCTCGCCGCAAATGGTCGGAATCGAATACGCCGGGGCGGAATTGAAGCCGGGAACCGTTTATTTCTGGAACCTTACCACTTGGAATAAGGACGATAGGGAATCGTCAACCCTCCAAAGCCGTTTTTCGACCGGAATCAACGAGTGGCACGGAAAGTGGATCGGGGTTGACGAAGAGGAAGTGGATGCTCAGCGAAAAAGCTTGCCCGCAAGGTACTTGCGGAAGGATTTTACCATAAACCACTCGCAAATCGTCCGGGCAACCGCTTCTATTGCCGCCTTGGGGTATTATGAACTTTACCTGAACGGGCATAAAATCGGCGATCATCTCTTGGACCCGGTCTTGACCGATTACGACAAGCGGGTTCCTTATGTAACCTACGAAATTGACCCCCGGCGGTATCGCCCGAACGAGAACACCATCGGAGTGATTCTCGGCAACGGTCGGTACTACGCCCCACGATTGACCGATCCGACGGAGACGCGAACCTTTGGTTATCCAAAATTGATGTTCCAGATGGTCCTTGAATTCCGTGATGGCACCACTCAGACCATCGTAAGCGACGAAACCTGGGGAATCACAACAAACGGCCCGATCCGTGAAAATTGCGATTACGACGGTGAAATTTACGATGCTCGGCTGGAAATTCCCCAATGGGCCGATCCGAAAAAAACGCAGACCTCAATTGACGCGGAGTTCTGGGATGTCCAGGCCGTCGAAGCACCGAAAGGAAAACTTGTCGCACAAATGATGCCGCCGATGCGGAAAACCGAAGAATTCAAACCGCTTTCGGTCACCCAAGTCAAGCCGGGTGTCTGGGTGTATGATTTCGGCCAGAACATCGTCGGATGGTGTCGCCTGAATGTCCGAGGTCCGGCGGGAACGCAGATTACGCTCCGACACGCCGAAACGCTTCAAACCGAAGGACCAGACAAGGGAATGTTATACGTCGCCAACTTGCGAAATGCGAAGTGCCGCGACATTTACATCCTCAAGGGAAAAGGGAACGAAATTTATGAGCCACGATTCACCTATCATGGTTTCCGGTACGCGGAGATTACCGGGTTCCCAAGCCGCCCGAACCTTAACACGCTTACCGGGTACGCCGTGAACACCGACTTGCCGATTGTCGGGAAATTCGAGTGTTCCAACCCGCTTATGAACCGGATTTACAAATGTGTCGAATGGAGTGTTCGGGGAAATTATCGGAGTATCCCCACCGATTGTCCGCAACGGGACGAGCGACAAGGCTGGCAAGGGGAACGGATAACAGGATCGCTCGGCGAAATGTACATGTTTGACAATTATGCCCTGTACGCCAAGTGGTTGAAGGATATTCAGGATTCGCAACGCGACGACGGGAACCTGGCCGATCTTGGTCCGAGCTACTGGCCAATTTATACTTCAGGTGTCACCTGGCCGAGCACGTTTGTAACCGTCCCGGGCAGTTTGTACAAAATGTACGGCGACGAGCGGTCAGTGACACGGCATTACGAAGCAATGAGAAAATGGATGGACTATCTGAAACAATATGTCCGGGAAGATGGGACGCTTGACAAGGAGAACTTCGGCGACGCCGGTCCCCCGCCGGAACAATCGACGTTGTTCCGCTCGCAAGACCCTGCCCGACACACCGCACCGGGAATTTTGGCGACGGCGTACTACATCAACAACCTGAACCTGCTTGCCGAGTATGCGCAAATGCTTGGGAAAGAGGAGGAAGCGAAGGAATTCCAAAATCGGGCGGCGGCGATGACAGAAGCGTTCAACAAACGATTCTACAACACCGGGAAGGGACAGTACGATAACGGTACACAAACCTCTTGTGTTTTGCCGCTTGCGTTTGGACTCGTTCCGCCGGGTGAAAAAGACAAGGTGTTCGCAACGCTCGTTAACACGATCAAGAACGCCGACAATCATATTGACACCGGCTTGATTGGCGTACAGTGGTTGAATTTGGTTCTTTCCAATTTTGGCCGGGATGATCTTGTTTATACGTTCGCTTCCACAAAAACGTATCCAAGTTGGGGTTACATGGTTGAAAACGGAGCGACCACCATTTGGGAACACTGGAACGGCGACACGGCGGATCCGACGATGAACAGCAGGAACCAGGTGTTGCTTGTCGGCGACCTGGTGATTTGGCTTTACCGCCGTGTCGCGGGTATTCCGACGATGGAATCGGCCAGGGACGGTTATTTGATCTTCACCCCAACTCCCGGTGGCGGTTTGACCTACGCCAAAGCGGAATACGATTCCATCTACGGAAAAATCCGGGTGTCCTGGAGGCTCGCCGGTGAAAAAATGTTCTACGACGTAACAATCCCGGTGGGCCAGAAGGGAGAAATCCTCCTTCCGACTTCAAACCTTGATTCCGTCAAGGAAGTTCGTGGTAAAGCAATCCGAAAGCAACGGGGCGTCAGCGAATATGGTTTCGGCAAACCTCAAGACCGCATTCTGGTCGAAGTACCATCCGGAGCCTATTCGTTGGAATGTGAGTACCGGTAGCCTTTCGTTTTGTGGGTGATCGACTTGATCAGCGCACCGGAATCCGTCGGAGCGTTTTGTCGTAGTTTTTCGGCAATCTGTTTGTTGACTTCGGTGATGGCTTTCTTTTCGACGGCCACACGGATTTTTCGGTCGATGCCGAGTAATTGGGCCGCAAGCTCTTTTTGGCCGACCAGTTTAATGTTACTCATTCTCTTCCTCTTCTTCGCCTCTTGGGGAGGAGACGCAGACCCGAAGGACGATGCCGTAATTGCCGAGTTCCTCGTAACAGGGGCCGCTGTTGGTTTTTTTGACGGTGAAAATCGTTTGTTTGCCGTCGTATTCGTAAAGGGGCGAGTTTTTCAAGCATATCCAACGGATCAATATCAACAATCCATTGGATTTGGTCGGGCGTTTTTGTTCCGCCGATCATTCGCGATATGGTCCGGGTTCAGCGTCTCATTGGAGGCAGACCGCAAGACGTGAGAAACATGCGAAATTGCGATATTGACCGAGGTGGTGATATTTGGGTTTATCGCTCTCATACACACAAAGCCGTGAACGCTTACAATTAAAAGCCTGCGATCCCGGGACAAGAGAACTGCATTGTTTAAGATAGATCGAAATTAAGACCCCCCTGGGAACGCAGGCATCTTGCCTGCTCCCGGGTTCGCAGGCTTCCAGCCTGCCTCTCGCAGGCAAGATGCCCGCGTTCCCAGGGACTTTGCAGTTCTCTTGGATCCCGGGACTGGGGATTTGAAAAACCTGAAATCATGTGGTAGAATGGAGGTAAGAAGGTTTGTGTGATTTTCCCCGTTATTTTCCGTTCCTTTTACATAAAAGTTCCAATGCGTAAATTCATCCTCACCGTACTCTTTTGTCTCGGGCTGTTTGTTGTCCATCAACGGGTGTTTTCTCAGGAAAAAGCTGTTGCCGTTCCGGCCCCGGCAGTAACGGAAGCCGAAACTCCTCCGCAGCTACAGCCTCCGGCGGCACAAATGTTTCCAGAGGGCGGCCTTCCAATGGGAGCGGGAGCCCCCCTGATGGGAATGGATCCGCGAGTCGCCGCCGGGATGCGGGAACAGTTGACCAGACAGTACCGCGACATCTCCCAACTGATCGGACGAGTCGACCCACGGGACACGCAATTTATCGAAACGCTTCGTCAGGAACAGGCGTCAATTCTCGAACAATTGAAAAGCCTGGAAGCCCCCGCAACGAGAGCGGTCGGTGCAAACGAACCCGTCCCCGCGATTCCCCCGGTTCAGCGGGCCATTGATCGGCCTCCTTTTCAGGGACCACCGGTTGCGGAAAGCCCGTTTGCACTTCCGCCGAATTGGGAGCAATTGCCTCCCGACGTGTTAGCGAAATTTTTTGCCGAACAGGCCCAGGCAAACCCCAGAACGAGACAATTCCCGGCAACGGATCAGGTTCCGGCTTACCAACCGCCCCCTTTTGGTGCCGTTCCGACAATACCGCCGCGTGAAAGTTTTAGCGTTCCGTCGCAGCAGGGCCTGTCTGCACCATGGGAGACACCGCAATCCTCACAGGAAATTTCCGAACTCAAGGGGACCATTTCCGCTCTCCAGCAGCAAATCGGACAGATGCGGGACGAGATCAAAGCACTTGAGACGCAAATGCGGTTGCTCAACCAAAATATCCTCAACCTGAATGGGCGTTAAAGGAATGCGACTCGATCAAAAAGATTTTTCCCGATAGAGGCGGACGGAACAGTATCGCGGGTCAAGCACGGCAATACGACCATCGGAAGCGACTGCCGCTTGAATGGGTTGCGCTGCGTCGCTTTCGGGCCGGTATTCGAGCCGGATTTCCGCAGGAACATTCACGAACGAAGTCGGCGGTTTCTCCAGCTCTTCCGGCGTTGCGACGACCGTTTGGAATACCCCGGCCAAATCGTACACCTTGACCCGTGAGAGATATTTTTCCGTCGTCAGAAACCGTCCATCCGGAAAGCAGGAGAGACCGGAAGGATTGCAACAACCGCAAAAACCCTCACAGTAAACGGAAATCGAACCCCAACTGCGCTGTGGAATCCAGTCGCCCGACGAGGTGAACGCTTCGATTCGATGTTTGCCGGGATTGGTGATGAAAAAAATCTCTTCCATCGGCGACTTGGCGATGTCCAAAAAAGGGAGTGCCGGAATATTGAATCCGGGAAACCCCTCAGACACCTCGCCTTGAACGAATCCGATTTTCAAGAGTATCTCTTTTTCGGCGTTAATTCGGTACACCCCCTTTCCTCCCGCATCGGCCAGGAGGAGGGAATCCTTGTCGGCAAAAATCTTTTTCAGGTACGGTGCTTGTCCCGGTAATTTCCAACGAAAAATCGGTTTTGGACCGATTATGCAATCGGCCAAAATTTCATAGACCTCGACGATATTCGGGAAGCCGACGAGCAGATGATTTGCGAACAGGCAATCGGGACGTGAGATTTCCAGGCAGGTCGGGCTGTCTTTCAGGGAAAATGAGGACAATTTTTTTCCGTTCAGGTCGAACACGACAATTTCGGAATGACTGCCGACGTAGAGACGATTTTCGGAATCCAAGGCGAAGCAAGTCGGCTTTTCCAGTGGAAGTAAAATCGCGCCGGCAGGTTCGTATCCGACCTGTTTCGGCGGAATTTTTCTGTACGCATATCTTTGAAACGTACCGGGCATAAAGGAAATTTTCGGAGCCGGAATCAACCGGATTGCGAAGATTCCCAAAAGAACGGCAAAAATCGTAATGATTACAAGGATAAGGATCGAAAGCAGTGAGGAACTCGGATTCTCCAGGAAATCGCTATACAATTTTCGAAAGGTAAACCTTTTTTTTCCGGTTTCCTGCTCGTACCAGTGTTGATATTCCAAGTGCTCTTTCGCCGGGAGTCGCAAATGAGTCGCGGAATCCTCCGGTGCCGCCGGGAAAGGATGTCCCGACGTTCGACGCGGATCCTTGGAATGATTTTTTGTCTGTTTGGAGGTTGCCACTTGAATAATTGTGAAACGTTTTCCTGAATTGAAAAAACCACCGAGGGCATCTTTATACCGAGGACGTCATTATACACGTCATTTTCATTTTTGTAAATGTTTCCTGAAAAACGGGTTTCCTGAAAAACCAAGAGAACTGCAAAGTTCCTGGGAACGCAGGCATCTTGCCTGCGAACCCGGGGGCAGGCAAGATGCCTGCGTTCCCAGGGGGCCTTAATTTCGATCTATTTTAAACAATGCAGTTCTCTTGGGGTTTTGAACAACACCGTTATCTTGTTTATTTGAAAAAATAAGGTAGAAAGGAGGCTGTTCTCTCCGTTTTCCAGTAAACAACCATTAACAGCAACCGTCTGCCATCTGTCATGTCCGAAGATCATCAAGGTTATCAAGTCGTTGCCCGGCGGTACAGGCCGCAAGGGTTTGGGGAACTCGTTGGCCAAAACCACGTGTCGCAGGCACTGTCCAACGCAATCACAACACATCGGATCGGACACGCTTACCTGTTCACCGGAGCACGCGGCGTCGGAAAAACCACGACGGCACGGATTTTTGCCAAGTCGCTCAATTGCGTTCACGGTCCGACGCCGACACCGTGCAATCAATGCGACGCCTGCCAACTTATTTCCGTCGGACAAGACGTCGACGTTCTGGAAATCGACGGGGCAAGCAATCGCGGGATCGATGAAATCCGGCAACTGCGGCAAAACACGTCCATCAGGCCAAGCCGCTCGTCGTTTAAGATTTACATTATCGATGAAGTTCACATGCTGACCCGGGAAGCGTTTAACGCACTTTTGAAAACGCTCGAAGAACCGCCGGCACATGTTAAGTTTATCTTCTGCACGACCGAAGCGAACAAGATTCCAATCACGATTCTTTCGCGGTGCCAGCGGTACGATTTTGCCGGGATTGATTCGACCTCCATTTCGGAAAAACTGGCACAAATCGCGGCAGCCGAGAACGTGACCGCCGAGGAAGGCGTTTTTGATCTGCTTGCCCGACGCGCCGCCGGATCGATGCGCGACGCCCAATCGCTTTTGGAGCAGCTTCTTTCGTTTGCCCCGGAGCATATCAAGTTGTCCGACGTTCACGAAATGCTCGGAACCGCCGACGATCAGCGGATTTTCCGATTGCTCCAGGCCATGCTTCAAGGAGAAACGAAACCCATTTTCGAGGAACTCG
The DNA here is from genome assembly GCA_964576215.1 of uncultured Planctomycetaceae bacterium. GTDB lineage: Bacteria > Planctomycetota > Planctomycetia > Pirellulales > Thermoguttaceae > JAVBSX01. Next base: position 14,956 of record CAZNVM010000201.1, on the reverse strand, counting down.
ACCAGGCCGCCGGGGAAGGGGTCGATTACGGTATCCTGATGGAACAACTGCTCGGCGTCTTCCGCGATTTGATGGTTGTTTCCGGCGGAGCGGACGCGAAATTGCTGCTTTTCAGTGCTCCAAGCCGATTCGACGAACTCCGGGAACTGGCAACCGCGTTCGGAATCCAACGGATTCTCGCCGCTTTGCAGGTTCTGGACCACTCGCACAATCGAATGAGGTTCAGTACGCAAGAGCGTATTTTGCTCGAACTCGCCTTGGTCCGAATTGCCCATCTCGGCGAAATGCAATCGCTTGCATCGTTGCTGGAACAAATCAAAACCGGCCAAATCGCATTGCCGCAATCGCAGCCGCAACCAGCGAAAACGGTTCCACGAATCCTGAAGCCGGAGCAGGTTATTTTGCAGACGGCAGACGACAGACGGCGGACAGTTGAACCCCTCGTCCGCCGACAGCCGTCTGACATCTGGCGGGACGCGGTACGGAATCTGCCGACGATGATTTCGATGAATGCGTCCGATTTTCATCAAGTACGATTCCAGACGCCGGACATTTTTATCGTTTCGTTTCCGGTTCCAACGGGAACGACGGTGTCGTTGGCGAAATCGTTTTGCGAGAAAGAACAGGCGAAAATTGCCGTTGCGCTGGAAAAAGTTGCCGGGCATCCTGTTTCGATCCGCTTTGAATTGGCCGAAGTCGAAGCGAAGCCGCAGCCGGTACTGCCAACCAATTCGATGCAAGACGTACGGGCAAAACACAAACTCGTTGCCGAACTTGCGGACTATCCGATGATCCGAAAAGCGTGCGAAATGTTCGGTGCGGAACTCGTCGATGTAAAATCGACGACAAAGTAAAACAACAGGCCACGGTTCGGAACTTGTCCTTGACGTTCCATCGCTGACAATTTGGCAATTTATTCCGATTATTCTGATTATACCGCCTGAAAATCGCCGATAAATGAGTGGGCTTACTTCCCTCATTTAACATTATCGATTTTATGAACATTCTCCCTATTGGAGCCGGTCGGGTTTCGACCGCCTTGCAGTTGAATCGCTCTTTGTTCACGATTCAGGGTCAAAATTCGCTTATGGCAAGGTATGAGCAGCAAATCCAGACGCAGCAGCGTTACCAGTACGGAAGCGACGCGCCGTTTGATGCGTCTGTAACGTTGTCCGTTCAAATGCAGATCGAACGAAAACAACAAAACGCGACCAACCTGTCCGCAACGCAATCGTATCTTTCGGCAACCGATTCGTCGCTCTCGAAAATTACGGCAATGCTCGACGAGTCCAAATCCTACGGACTCGACGCGATCAACACGACCACCAGTTCGGTGCAGCGGCAGGCCCTTGCCCAAAGCCTGAAACAAGTGACGAAAACGGTTTTCGATTTCGGAAATACCCAGTTTCGGGACCGTTTTCTCTTTTCCGGGGCGACGACCACGACGCAACCGTTTCTCTGGGGAACCGACGCTTACACGGTTACATACACCGGGAGCGTCAACAACCTCTATTCCTGGAGCGACGCGAATCTCCTGTCCCAAACGAACATGACCGGTGCCGAAGCGTTCGGAGCGGTCTCCAAACCGGTCAAAGGAACGGTGGACCTCAATCCGGCGATCACCGGCTCGACGCTTGTAAGCACGCTCAACGGCGGAAAAGGAATCCAGGCCGGTCCGATCCGCTTGACCTATTCCGGACCCGACGGCGTTCGGGAATCCCTTGTTGACCTGAGCAAGTGCGTTACCGTCGATGATGTTCGGAAAACCATTGCCAAAAACGCCCCCGCCGGGACGACGATCCAAGTCGGATTGACCGCCAACGGGTTATCCCTCGATTTTTCGAGTAGCAATCCGAAAGGAACGCTCACGATCACCGAAGTCGGTACTGCACTTACCGCTCACACGTTGGGAATCTACGCGAAAACGCCGATCGCTTCCGGTACGAAATTCACCGGCTCCGACATTAACCCGGCGTTGACAAAAGCGACGACGCTGGACTCGCTCCTGGGCAGTTCGGCGCAAACGACGCTTCGCTTTCCGGGAAGCGACAACGATCTGGTGATTCAAACACGGTATCACGGCGATTCGCTCAACGGCTTGAACATCGCGATTCAATCGAACGCCATGATCCCGGTCGGATCGGAGTACGCCGATTATGACGCCGCAACCAATACGGTCGTGCTTCACATTCACCCGGACAATTCGACCGCCGCAAATTGCGTCGCGGCAATCAACAAGGCTGCGGACGAAGGAAAAATACCGCCGATTTCCGCAACGATTGACCCGCTCGATTTCGACGGTCCGACGGTTGCGGCCTCGCCTGCCGGAAACGGACTCATCACAATGCTGCCCGGCCAGCCAGTCGTCGTTGGAACGCTCGAAGGGGGAACCGGCGAATCGTTCGACAAAGAGTCCGGTCTGCAAGTCGTCAACGGCGGAAAAACGCATATCATCGATTTCAGTGGTGCCAAAACCATCGACGACCTGCTCACGATTCTCAACGATCCGCAGTACGGGCTGTACGCCGAGATCAACGCCGCCAAAACCGGGATCAACGTCCAAAGCCGGGTCAGCGGGGCCGATTTCATGATCGGCGAAAACGGCGGAAAGACCGCAACGCAACTCGGTATTCGTACATTAACCCGTGACACCTGGCTGAGCGAGCTGGATTTTCATCGCGGCGTTATGGATTTCGAGGGGCCGGGAACCAACGCAACGGCGACGTACCAATCGGAAATCGCCAACAGCGGACTTTTCCTTGCCGCTCTTGCCGAAGGGCCGGACTGGAACGGGTTTGACGTGATTTTCACGCCGACGACCGACCCGGACGGAAACGTTACGATTGCATGGAGTCCCGACGACAAGACAATCACGATCGGCATTGTCCCCGGTGTTACAAGGGCGTGCGAGGTCGTTGCGGCGTTCAACGAACAGCCGGGACCGAACCAGGCGTTTGAGATGATGCTTGACGGTTCACTCGGAATCAACACCGGGCAAGGGGTCGTTTACGAAGGGAAAACGATTACGGACGGCGGCATGGACGGCGGTATTGATTTCATCATCACGCGCAACGACGGGACCGTGCTGGACATCGACATTCATCAGGCGAAAACGGTCGGCGACGTGATCGATATGATTAATGAACACCAGAAAAACACCGGAGGGCTTTTGGTCGCGTCGCTGTCGAAAGACGGAAACGGAATCGAACTGACCGACCACTCGATTGGACCGTACATAACCCGTGTGGACCGTCAAAAACTCTCAACCGCTGCGTGCGATCTCGGTCTGGTGCCACGCGGTGAGGAATATGCTTACGCCAATTCCGGCGGTGCCAAAGCGTCGGCCCAAATCACGTCCGTATCTGAAAATTCCGGCCTGCTCGTGCTTGCTCACCAGGGCGGAGCTTACGCCAACGGCGTCAAAATCGAATTCGTCGACATGAACCTGCCCGGCGGATCGGGCCGGCCCGGCTTTACTTGGGATGCGGCGTCACAAACGCTCCGGTTCGAGATCGAGCCGGGCCAAACGACGGCGGCGGACATCGTCAAACTCTTTGAGGAAAACGCAAGTCCTGCGGTGCGGCAAATGTTCGTCTTTCAAAACGGCGTCAATCCCGACGGGACCACGAGCAACGGTTCCGGCTTGGTGTCACTCTTTCCGCAGGATGAGATTTCCGCTCCGGTGATGAGCGGCGGCACCAACAATGTGTTGACCGGCCGTGATCCGAATCCGCTGGAAACCGAGTCGATTTACACGGCACTGATCCGTTTGCAGATTGCGATGGAGAAGGACGACATTCGGGAAATCGAGCGGGCAACGAACCTGCTGGACAAGACAGGCAAGCTGGTCGATGGTGCCAGAGCGGACATCGGCGTTTGGCAACACTCGCTGGACACGGTCCAGTACCGTCTGGAGGACGAATATGTCCAATTGCAGATGGTACTGACCAATTCGTTCGAGATCGATGTCAGCCAAATGATTCTGGAATACTCCGCCGCGATGCTCTCTTACGAAGCGACGCTGCAAACGACAAGCCGGATGTTTCAAATGAGCTTGTTGAACTATATTTAGAAACAGTTTAGAAACAACAATCTCAAAGTGTAAACGGATTGGTTATGAAACCGGAAAAAGTGTTGAAATTTAGGGCATCGGGCATCGGGCATCGGGCATCGGAAATTGGAGGAAGTTTTTCACTTATCACCTATGCCCGATTCCCGATTCCCGATGCCCTTGACTGTTTTGAGTCACCATTCGACGGTTTGAGTAACAATGACTGTTATTGCGCCGGAATCAACGGTTCCCAAATGGAATCCGACGGTTTCTTGTTCGTTAGCGTTTCCAATAAAGAGAAGATAAAATCATTGTCCGACATTCCCTGTTGTTGGGCCACCGCCTTCAACGCCTTCTGCATGATGGGGAAAGCTGAAGTTATATCCATTCTCCATTGGCCGTCTTCGAACGTAAAAGCAAAACCAAAAGGAGCTTCCTTACCGTTGGAAATGATTTTGGTTTTTGCAGAACCTTTCGTAACCGTTATTGTCCCCAATTCGACATTGGCGACACTGTCCTTGCCGATCATGCCATTTTCAACGGCGTAGACAAAAAGTTCCTTTCCCGACATCGACAGTATCATTTCTTCGGGAACTTGATGCCGAATCATCAGTACCGTCATTTTATGCATGAGTGGCATCTGTTCGATCTTTTGCCGTGTTGCGAATTTTACATCATCCAACAGGCTTTCGTAATACGAGATTGTTTTTTGATCGATACATTCGAAAGCATCCTCGCCCTGAGCATCGAGTAGCGATTTTTTGTACCGATCAAAGCAGTCACGAATTTCTTTTTCGCCCGCCTTGGGGTTCCGGTTTGAATTTGCGGCCCCCTTGGTGTTCGTATTTTGGGTTTGACTGCGCGGGGTCTCATCGGCAAAAGGATTGCCTGCCGCAAATGGGTCCGACGAGTTGCCGGAACCGCCTCCGAACGGATCATCGGCATCCTTAAAGGGATTATCCCCCCATTCCCCGGTGTCTTCGAAAGGATTGGAACTCTCCTCTGTTTTCTTTGGGGGAGCCGGTGGACGTTTCTTTTTGGGAAGCTCGACCGGGCGGTCCAGAATTTCCTGGAACACATTGGGTCGTTTTTCGGCATTTTGCGGCGTGTCTTTGCGAAACGGATCAACTTGTTTAACGCCGAACGTGCCGGACTGCGTTTTGGAAGCGGGTTCCGGTGTTTGCTTTTTGGGAGTTTCTGCGGTACTCGCTTTCAATGTCAAAGGAGCCGCTGCTTGTGCCGGAATTGCCGAAAGAACAGCGGACAAACCAACGAGGATTACGAAACTGAGAAACACAATGGCAACCGGAAACGGAGCGCAGCGCAGTGACCGGATAGAACGGTCGGGAAACCCGGTCACTTCACATCGTTGCGTTCCCGGCTGCCATTTTTTAAAACTGTTCCTGATTTGAAGAAAACGTGTCATAATGAGAGGGGAGTGAGGAGTGTAGGGTGGAGAGTGGGGAATGATTCACTCTCCACCAAACTCATTTTCATCTTCCGCTTCGGAGTCGGATTCCGAGATAATTGTCGAGATCGCAAATCGCTTCGATTTTTGCGTGTGTTTTTTCAAAGTCGTATTCGACGCGACGGTAGGTTACGACGTTCCCTTCGAGAATCACGTAACACGCTCTGGGATCCCGGTCACGGGGCTGTCCGACCGCTCCGACGTTTATCATTGCTTTGCCGGTCCCAAGGGTATAAACGTGATCGATTTCACCGGGGACCAGAAATTCCCCCGCTTCCGTGAACACGCCGGGAACGTGAGTGTGCCCCTGGAAACAATACCTGGGAATGACCGCGAAGAGTCGTTCCATCTTTTTTACATCGTAAATATCTTCTTGAAAAACGTATTCATTAAGCGGATTTCGCGGCGATCCGTGGACGAAAAGGAAATCGTCCTCACGGCACTGGCGGGGCAGTTCACCGAGAAAATCCCAACGCACCAACGCTTTCACGTCCGTGCTGTTTTCCAACTGTTCCCGTGTCCAAAAAATCGCTTGTTCCGCGCTCGCGTTAAACCCTTCCGGATCAAAGAGTGCCGCTTGGTCGTGATTGCCCAAAAGACATTTTTTTACACGTCTCATGGCCAGGTCGATCACCTCAATCGGGTTCGGCCCATAACCCACCAAATCGCCGAGACAGTAAACATCATCGACATTTTGTGTATCGATGTCCTTGAGCACCGCCTCAAATGCTTCAAGATTACTGTGAATATCACTGATAATAGCTCGCTTCAAAAGGCACCCTTCCCAGACAAAATGAAATCAAAAAGTAAAAACCGGAAACCCGATACTCAGAAAAAGTGATTTTAACGGAAAAAGAAGAGTCCCCTCCACCGTGCATCTTCAAGTTTACAGAAGTTATTATGATAAAAAAGGGGTGTTGTGTCGAGGGTGTGGTAAAAATTTTGTGGACAACCCAAACAGCAGTTTTTCAGTAATGATTCCGCTGCTCTCCACACAGGACGGCGCAATTTCCTCAAAAACGGGAAGATCACTCCGACAACAAGGGATCGTCCCCCGATAAAATCCGGGGCAACGCTCCGTCCTCCGGTTCTTTTTTTGCGTGATTTTACGGTTCCGCTCTCGCCCCGGAAAAACCTTCCATGTCGGCTTCGGGGATTTGGAGCATGATTTCCCTTCCCCGGCGAATGGCCCGAAGCATCGTTTGGTAGTCGGGATTCTCCTTCGACTCGAACGTAAATTCCGGCAATTCGCGTCCGCCCAAAAATTTCGGTAAATGTGCGGTCAGTGCCGCACTTTGTTCCGGGCGGCTCAAATTGATCCAGGCGTAACGCCCTTCCCAGTCGATTGTGGTGTCCATTTGGCCGTGACACTCCGCACATTTCGCCTTGTACACGCCGAGAAAGTCGTTCCGGAACCAGTCGGCATACCGTCCGGTTTGCGGGTCCGACCAGCGATCCCGCAAGCCCGGCGAATCAGGGCGGCTGTGTACGTACGTCCCGTAATACGGAACATTGGCGTCAATCCAGAGGTAAATTCTTTGCCGGTCCTCCAGTGGTATCACCTGACCGCAATGGTCCGATTCGAAGTAATTAATCAGCCGGCTTGCAAACGACCCGCTTTGGAACGGACGATGCACGGCGGTCGGCGTCCAGAGAAGCCAGTAAAAATGGACGAGCGGTTTTCCCAAGGCGGCGGCTTCCGCCGTCAAGTCGCCGGTCGCCATGTCGTGTTGCCGGTACGAGCGGCTTTTGCCGAGCAGGTTATCGTACGACATATTGAAAAAACGCGTTTTGTCGCCGGTCAAATCGTATCCGCCGTCCGCCTGTTCGCCGGTGTGACACGGGACACAATACCTGTCGAGCACCGGTTGCACCACCGACGGATAATCGACGATTCCCGGGTCAAGGTGCGGATTCGTTCGCCGGAGCGTTTTCGACCAGGTAGGCAACTGCGGGTTCGACGCCGACCGCAACGCCGCCATCGGGAGATTGCTCACTTCCGGCGGAGCGGTGTCACGCGATTCGTGACATCCGACGCAACCAAGTGTTTCGCCGGGCATCAATTGGAGTGCCGAAGTCATGCGGTGAAGCTCGCGGCCCTGATCGTCGAGAATCTGTAAGTAAATTTCCCGAAGCGCAGGAACATGAAAATACGCCGACCCGTCCTTTTCGACCGGGACGGTTCCCCAGTTCCGCTTGGCGTAATACGTCCCGTAACTCATCACCGGCGACTGGTCGTACGCGCGGTGGGTCAAATCCTCCGTTTTGCGGACCTGCTCCATGAGCCGGATCGACTTGACGGAGCCGCGTGGTATCACCGATTCAATCCCCTGATACACGTCCACGAGCAAAACGGTTCCCTGACCGCCGCTTGCAAGTTCGTCCGTTTTGGGGGCGATCCGCATCGGTTTTGGTCGGGCAACAAGCGGGATCGGAAAGAAGCAACCCATTTCGGCGTCTTCGTAAAGGAGCCGCTTTTCCCCGTCGCGGTTGAGCAGGAAAATACGGAACCTCGGCTCGCTTGAGTCGAATACGGACGGTCCCAAAGAGCCGTAAGAGCACAAAAACGTTTCGTCCGAAAGCGGAAACGGATCCCGGTAGGACCATTCCCTTGCCTGGTCGCCAATCACGGGAAACTCTTTCGTGATGTACGTAAATCCGTGATTCTTTTCCGCTTCAATGCCAAGCGAACGGTCAATCAGTCCGATGGCCCCATGCGGAAACCCGTGATGCGGCGCAAAGGTGGCGACAACCTGGGCCGTTCGACCGGGAAGTGGCCTTGCCTGCCAGAAGGTGCCGACGTCCCGGATGGTGTTGCCGAAAAAAAGCTGGTAACCCGTCCCGTCGGGATTTTGCGTCCATAAACTCTGCCGGTACGTTAAATCACGGTCCACGTACTCCCAGCGTGTGAACAACACCCGTCCGTCGGGAAGCATCTGCGGCGAAAAATCGGCAAGCGTGTTCATGCTGACGCAGGTGATACCGCTTCCGTCCGGTTTCATGCGAAACAGGTTTGACGCCGGCCCCGGTTGGCAAACGGTGTGCCCGAACCGCCGTGTGGAGACGAACACAAGATCACCGTCGGGAAGTTCGCAAGGGCTTACGTCGTAAAACGGTGCGTCGGTCAATCGGGTCAAGCCGTTTCCATCGACGCCGATTTTCCAAAGGTTCCAGTATTTTTCGTTCGTTTTTCGATAGGAGAAGTAGAGTGTTTTGGCATCCCACGAGAGATTCATGTCGTAAATGCAGCCGTCCGGATCGGCGAAAATCGTGCGGGGCGGCGTTTCCGGTTTGGCCGGTTCGAGGATTCGGATTTCGCTGCCGCTTTTTTTCGGCTGCGATTGCCAAAGGTCCAGCGCGACGGCGTAGGGCGCACTGAGCGGATACCGCAAAAGAACGGCAAGCGGCGGAAGATTTTCAGAGGTAAGCGATTCCGGGAAGGTTTTCGTGGTGTCAACGGGATCGCGTTTTTTGGGTTCAAATGGAATCGGTTTGCCGTTCACCTGAAGATTGCGGAAGGAAACTTCGATGTTCCAGGGTCTTAGCCCGACGGTTCCTCGTCGCAGCGGATCGTTTGGACTGGGACTACGTTCGGCAAACTCGGTAACCTTTTTTCCGTCGATTCGAACTTCGAACGCCGTTTCGGAAAACCGTGTTTCGAGCTTGATCCATTTTTCGGTCGGAATTTCGTGAGGAACCTCACGCAGATGCTGAAAATTCCGCCGATGTGCACCGAGCAGTAAAATATTCCGTTCCGGATTCAAGGCGATTTCGTAACCGTTGAAGTTGTCGGCACCGATTCCGCAATCGGAGACTTTCACAATCAGTCCGCCGACTCCCGGTGATCGGTCGGGAAACCGAAGTTCAACGGACGCGGTTCCTTCACGCATGTTCCGGTACTGCGGATCGGCAAGCACGAGTTTCGGTCCCTGAGCCGGGTGAACACGCAACGAACCGTCTTGTTGTGGCGTCCAGATTCCGTCGAATTGTTCAAAACGTTTAAACGGAGAATCACCAACCGCCGGGATGACGGGCAACCGGAGAATTTTTTGCAAAACGGTTTCGTCGGCAACGGCAAAAACACAACTGAAGAAGAATAACGTAACAAGAAAAGATCGAATCGGCATTGTTCGTCGGAAAAGACAAGGAACGAAAAAGCAAGATTCCAGAAATATCCCGCTATTTTTTTGAAAATTGGGGAGAACAACCTCACTTATTGCCTTGTTTTGTTGGAAAATTAGGGTAAAAATGGGGATGTACGCCCACGCCACTGTCTGCTGTTTATAACCGGTAACCTTAACAAAATCAAGGTCATGCAACGCTTTCTGTACTTTATCGTGTTTCTGCTCGCTTTCGGGATAGCGGCCCAAGCGGGCCAGTTCAAACTGCCCGAAAAGCTGCCGGCCCATCCGCGTCTGTTTCTCACCAAACAACGAGAGACGGAAATCAAACAATTAATGCAATCGGACGAATTTCTTGCCCGACTGGTCGAAAAGCTGATCGCCAAGGCGGACCTTGTCAAAAAAGAACCCGTTACCGATTATCAAATTCCCGACGGACTGCGATTGCTCGGTCAAAGCCGTCGAAGTCTCGAACGGACCTCCGTATTGGCGTTCGCTTATCGCATGACCGGCGAAAGAGAATACGCCGACGCCGCCATTGAGGAAATGTTGGCCGTTTGCCGTTTTAGCGACTGGAATCCCAAGCACTACCTCGATGTCGGCGAAATGGCAACGGCGGTCGGCATCGGATACGACTGGCTTTACGATGACATTCCAACGGCGCAGCGAGACGAAATTTGTGCCGCAATGGTCAAGCACGCAATGGAAACCGGGTGTCAGGTTTACGAAGGCGGTGGTTGGTGGGCCAAACGAAACAACAATTGGAACGAGGTCTGCAACGCCGGATTGACTATCGGAGCACTGGCGATCGCCGACGAGGAACCGCAGATTGCCGAAAAAGTTCTCGATTACGCCATTGCCAGTTTGCCGAACGGACTTTCGGCGTACAAGCCGGACGGAGCTTACCCGGAAGGCCCGGTCTACTGGGGGTACGGCGCGTCGTTCACCGGACTCATGCTTAAAGTGCTTGACGACGTGTTCCAGGACGACTTCGGATTTCTGAAAACAGAAGGGCTTAATGTGACCGGCGATTATTACATGGGTATCATCGGCCCAAACTACGGGAGTTTCAACTACGCCGACGGTGGTGAAGGTTCCGACTCGTCGCCGATGATGTTTGCGCTCTCGACATTTTACGACCGGCCCGATTACGCCGTTTGGATTCGGGAGTTTTTGCAACAAAAAGACCGTTACGCTTCCGGTCGCCTTGCCGTTTTTCACGCGATTTGGTACAACCCGGCGGGAACGGAAGCCGACTTCGCCAAGACGCCGCTCGCCAAAATGTATCGCGGTATCCAGGACGTTTGCACAATGCGAACCGCCTGGGGCGACCCGAACGCCGCGTTTCTCGGATTCAAAGCGGGCAATAACCGGGCCAATCACGGACACCTTGACATCGGATCGTTCGTCTATGAAGTGAACGGCGTTCGCTGGGCGGTTGACTTGGGAACCGACAATTACAACTTGCCGGGCTACTTCGGCAAACAGCGTTGGGACTATTTTCGCTTGAACACACGGAGTCACAATACGCTGTTGATCGACGACAAGAACCAAAACCCGGCGGCGGATTGCAAAATTCCACATTTCACTTCCGGCAATGGAAAATGGTTTCTGCTTTCGAAGTTCGGAATCGTGCAGAATGAAAACGTTGTCGGCAGTGCGGTGGCTGATATAGCCGACGCCTACCAAGGGCAAGTTGAATCCGCCTGGCGTATCGCAACCTTGTACAAAAACGGTTCGGTCGAGTTGGAAGACATTTTATCGGGAGTCACCCAAAGTGTTCGCTGGGGAATGATGACACGGGCTGCCATTGAACTGAAAGAGGGAGGCAAAGCGGCAATCCTTTCCCAAAAGGAGCAGAAAATCCGGCTTGAGCTGGATTCCCGTTATGCCGAAAAGTTTGAGGTCGTTTCCGCCAAGCCGCCGACGGAAAAAGAACACCAAAATGACGGCTATTCGATCCTCGCAACCTTTGCGGAGCCGGTTGACGGCAGGGTCAACCTTCGGGTGGTGCTGACACCGGTGGAATAGAGCGGGGTAAAGAACTCGTCAACGAACCATACCCAATCAAAGCCGCGCACGGAGTAATTGTGTTTTCACGTTACCACCGGGGGCACCGCTTACTGCGTGCGCGGCTCTGATTGGGTTCACTTGATCCACCAACGGGATTTCGTCAACGTAGTTTGGTAACACCATGCCGACAATTCACTGCCCTGTTTGCGATTTGGAATTTTCACCGGAACAACGACCGGAGGCGTTGCCGTTTTGCTCACCGCGGTGCAAACGGATCGACCAAAAACGCTGGCTCGGCGAAGAGTACGGGCTACCTTATGAGTCGGAAGACCGGGAACCAGTGGTTAGTGATTAGTGATTAGTGGGGAGTTTCCCCTATATTTCCTATTCCCGATTCCCGATGCCCGATGCCTTTTGAATCGAGATACATTACCAGCACGGCGAGGTCCGCCGGGGTGATACCGCTTATCCGTGACGCCTGGGCCAGATCGGTCGGGCGAATCTTGTCAAACTTTTCCCGAGACTCGCTTCGCAAGTGCTTCATCGCCATGTAATCAACGCCAATCGGAATTTTTCGCTGTTTCATCTTTACGGCCCGCTCAATCTCCAAATTCTGGCGACGGATGTAACCGTCGTATTTGGCGTCGATTTCGACCTGGCCGGCGATTTCCGGTTCGACGCTTTCCAGTTCCGGCAGTCGTGTTACCATTTCCGCCCAGGTCGTTTCCGGTCGCCTCAGCAATTTCAAAAGCGAACCGTTGGCGTCAAAGGTCGTTTCAAGCCGTTTTGTAATTCTTGCGATTTCCGTTTCCTTAAATGCAAGCCGTTCGATCCGTTCCCGTTCGACCAGACCGAACTTTTCCCCAAGGGGCGTCAGGCGGCGGTCGGCGTTATCCTGCCGGAGCAAAAGCCGGTGTTCCGCCCGGGAAGTGAACATCCGGTACGGTTCATCCACTCCGCGCGTTACCAGATCGTCGATCATAACGCCGATGTACGAAATTTCCCGGTCGAGAACAAGCGGCTCTTTTGCTGCGGCACCCAGTGCGGCGTTCGTTCCGGCGAGAAGTCCCTGGGCGGCGGCTTCCTCGTAGCCGGTGGTGCCGTTGATCTGTCCGGCGAGGTACAGGCCGGGGACTTTCTTACATTCCAGCGAAGGTGTCAACTGGTCCGGCGGAACGTAATCGTATTCGATTTCATAAGCGTAACGCATAATCTCGGCCTGCTCCAGACCGTCGATCATGTGAACCATTTGGTCCTGAATTTCCCGGGGAAGGCCGGTAAAAAGGCCGTTGATATAAATTTCGTTCGTTTTTCTTCCTTCCGGCTCGAGATACAACTGGTGCCGCTCTTTGTCGCTGAACCGCTCGATTTTCGTTTCAATCGAGGGGCAGTAACGCGGCCCGGTCGAGCGAATTTGACCGTTCAAGATCGGCGACAGGTGAAAATTCTGCCGCAAAAACTCATGCAGCCGGGGGTTCGTGTAGGTCATCCAGCACGGAATCTGCTCCACGTCGATTGTTCGGTTCAAAAAGGAGAACGGCTGCGGCGGATCGTCCCCAAGATGTTCCTGGAGTCGGGAGAAATCGACGCTTCGGGCATTGATTCGCGGCGGCGTTCCGGTTTTGAAACGCCGCAGTTCCAGCCCGAATTGCCGAAGCGACTCGCTGACACCCACCGCCGGAGCTTCTCCGGCCCGGCCTCCCGGCGTTCGCAATTGCCCGAAATGCAGTTCCCCCTCCAAAAACGTCCCGCAACAAAGCACGACGGTTCTTGATTGGTAGAGGTCAGAGGATAGAGGACAGAGGATGGAAAAAAATTCCTGCCGTCTGCCGTCTGCCGTCTGCCGTCCACCGTTCGTCTGCCGTCGGATTCCTGTTACATTTTCCTGCCGCAGGGACAAATTCGGCTGGTTTTCGACGATTCGTTTGACTTCCTCCTGATAAGCCCGCTTGTCGGCTTGCGCTCTTGGTCCTTGCATTGCAGGACCTTTGCGGCGGTTGAGCATTCGGAACTGGATTCCGGTTACGTCGATTGCCCGGCCCATGACGCCGCCGAGGGCGTCGATTTCCCGCACGATATGTCCTTTCCCGACGCCGCCAATTGCCGGGTTGCAACTCATTTGCGCAACCGTATCCAGGTTTGCGGTCAGGAGAGCGGTTTTCGCGCCGAGTCGGGCCGAAGCGAGTGCCGCCTCCACCCCGGCGTGACCGGCACCGACGACGATAACGTCAAAGTAGGGCATGGGAGAGGAAGTGTTACCGGGAAGTGCGTCGTAAAATGATAATGGGAACGTTTATTTTTCGTAAATCATGATATTTCGGAATGCGATGGGGCCGTGATTTCCCTGGAGCATGAGCGGGCCTTTCGCGGCTTCTTTTCCCGTGATACCGCCACCGGTGGATTTTTCCACTTCAACGTCTTCTTGGACGACTTTTCCGTTGAGCGTGATTTTGAGGAATTTCGCTTTTTGGGTCTTGTTGCCGTCGGCGTCGAACCTCGGGGCCTGGAAATCAATCACGAATTTCTGCCATTCTCCCGGCGGAAGCGAAGCGTTCTCTTTCGGTGCCGCTGCGCTGTAGATCGCTCCGACATCCCCTTGCGACAAGTTTCCCTGCTTTCCCCAACTGTCGAGAACCTGAACCTCGTATTCTCCCATGAGGTAAACGCCGCTGTTCGAGCCTTTGGGGACCATGAATTCAATTTCCACGATGCAATCGCCGTAAACCTCTTCCGTGCAAAGATCGACGCCGCCTCGCGGTTTTTCCTGCCAGTTCGATTCGACGAAGTTAATCAGGTCTCCTTCGAGAAACTTTTCGTCTATTTTGAGCAGGGTTTGAGCGCAAATCGTCCGTTCGTTCTCTTTATCAAGCGAAGCACGTCCGACAATCCATTTGCTCACGATGTTCGGATTGACCGGCTTCCAACCTTGCAGGGTAACGCCGTTAAACGGTTGTTTCGCCGTTACGGCTGCGAAAAGATTCGTGGACAGCATGCAACACAAACAAAGCGACAAGGTCAAAATTCTCAATGTTTTCATAGTCAATCTCCTTTTCAGATGTTTAATAAATGGTACGTTGGAAAAAATGAACAGACGAAGGGGATTATACCAAAAACCGGAAAGAAAATCCATGAGTCCCCAAATTCTCAGACTGTGTGTGGCAGTCTACGCCGTTAAGTAATTTGTCTTACAGAAAAAAATTGGCCTTGCCCTAACAGTCGATTTTACGGTATCTTGTGTTTTTTTGACACCAATCAAAATTCACTCGAAAGGAATCGACATGAAACAGCAAGACCAAAAGATCG
>CAZNVM010000200.1:0-2172 GCA_964576215.1 uncultured Planctomycetaceae bacterium | reverse complement strand
TAAAACGTTGGAATTTCAAGTATTTATCCCCAATTGCCCATTTTAACACGCGAAATCACGGTCAACAGCAAAAAAACAGGAGATTCCATAACTTATTGTACCACAATGGGTTACAAACAAAATTTTATTATACAGTCAAACTACTGAAATACTAATTTTTCGTTTGACAGACAAATTTTTAGTCAAATACCTCGAAACCCTTTACCTGTTTTGTCTAAATTGCCGCGTCCCCTCTAAAAACGGATCGGTTTTTGTCCGAGCATTTCCAGAGCATTGGTAACACCCTTTGCCTTGTTGACGGTCTCGAGGCGTTCGTTCTCGCTGACCGAATCGTAAACGATCCCGCCGCCGGCCCGGGCCGTCAGTTTTCCGTCACGGATCATCGCCGTACGGATCGTGATCGCAAAATCGATGTTGCCATTGTACGCAATGTAACCGGCGGCACCACCGTAAGGACCACGCGGCGTCGTTTCCTGTTCGGCGATAATCTGCATTGCCCGGACCTTCGGTGCTCCGGAAAGCGTTCCCGCCGGAAATGTTGCACGAAAAAGGTCGAATCCGTCATAACCGTCCTCCAGTTCGGCAACGACGTTGGAAACAAGGTGCATGACGTGGGGATGCCGCTCGACGAACATCAGGTCCGTCACCTGGACGGTTCCCGTTTTGGCAACACGGCCAAGATCGTTGCGGCCCAGATCGACGAGCATCAGATGTTCCGCTTTTTCCTTGGGGTCACTGAGCATTTCGTCCGCCAGTTCGCGGTCTTGCTGTTCCGTAACACCACGCTTTCGGGTTCCGGCAATCGGCCTTAACGTTGCGGTGCGACCTTCGAGCCGGACCATCGTTTCCGGCGAGGAGCCGGCCAGGACCGTGCCGCTTAGGTGCATGAAAAACAGGTACGGCGCAGGATTCGAAAACCGTAACGCCCGGTAAAGGGACACCGTGTCGGGAGTTTCGTCGGCGATAAATTCCTGCGAAAAAACGCACTGAATAATGTCCCCATTGCAAATATGCTCCTTGATCGTCTCGACCTTCTTGCGGTATTCCCGTTCTGGCAGAACCGGCGTCAACGTCAGTTCCTCCGCATATTTCGGAGCGGCGGCATCAAGCGGTTTTTCCAATTCGGCGGCAATGCGTTCAATTTCGCCGACGGCACTACGATAAAGCGATTCGTATTCCTGCGGCCGTGACTGGTCGGGAAACGTCGTGACACAAACGGTCAAGAGCTGTTTGAGGTTGTCGAGGATCAAAATCGTTTTCGGAATGACAAACGCTCCGAACGGTTCGTCTTTGAGCTTGTGCGGAATTTTTTCGAAAAAAGAGACCATTTCGTAAGTGAAGTACCCGACGAGTCCGCCGAAAAATCGTGGCAGGTCCGGAGATTCGCAGGCCCGGTAGTCTTTCATCAATTCACGAAGCACCTCAAGCGGCTCGCCGTTGTGCGGGAGGGATCGTTTGACCGTTCCGTCCCATTCCTTCACGAGAACGGTTTCGGCGTGAATTTCGACGAAGGCGTGGGCGTCGATGCCGAGAAAGGAGTATCGGCCCCATTTTTCGCCCCCTTCGACGCTTTCGAGAAGGAAAACGCCTTCTTGCCCTTTGTCGAATCGTTGCAGTAACGTAACCGGCGTATGACGGTCGGCAAGCAATTTGGCCGCAACCGGTACAACACTGTATTGCCGGGCCTGTTCGAGGTATTTTTCTAAAGAAAACATGATTAAATGAGAAATGAGAAATGAAAAAAGCCGTGAACGGTTGAACGCTCACGGCTTGCGGAATTTGCTTGGAAAGTCTGATTTTTCCTACAATGCGATCACCGGAGCGGCAACGGTTGAGCACCAAAACCACCAATAAAAGGTAATCGCAAAATGGGCGGAGGAACAATTCATGAGATTCTCGCATGGAAAGGCAAGGACGGCCCGATTGTATTCCCGCCGTACCCGTTGTCAAGGCCGGGGAGCAGGCCCAAGCAGGAGGATTGCAAAGTCGCTTTTTTCCTGGGAACGCAGGCTTCTTAGCCTGCCAGTGAGCTCGTAGGCATCCTACCTGCGCAGGGCGGAGACTTCATTCCGCAACCTTCGCGCAGGCTGGAAGCCCGCGTTCCCAGGGACTTTGCAATCCTCCTGTTGGCCAAATCACCGTACTTGCGGCGAGTGGAGTGATCGGTTACAA
>CAZNVM010000199.1:0-1588 GCA_964576215.1 uncultured Planctomycetaceae bacterium | reverse complement strand
CGAAACGATCAAGCGTCTGATGATCGAAGGGATGCGAGAAGTAGTTCCTGATGTTCGTATCGACGTAAAAGTCAAGTAAATGATAGAATGTTCCGTGAAGACGACCATCGGCGATAAAATAGAGTGTATCGTCGCCGATGGTCGTTCTCTTGCCCAACAAACCTTCCTTTCGATATACACATGACTCACGAAAATATTTTCTCGCAACTCTCGATCTTTGGTTTTCAAAGAGCCGAGCCAGTGCTTTATTCAGAACTTGCCCGGTATCAGCGGTTTATGCGTCCGAAATGGGTGGAGCAACAGGTGAATTCCTGGGAGGAGTTAGAACGCCGGGAGCCGGCGCGGGCAAAAGAATGGTTTGACCGGGTTCGTAAAATCGAAAATTCGTACTGTAAAAAGATGGGGTTGCCTTCAGACGAGAGGAAACTCAAAGATGCCGTCGTCGAAGCATACAATATTAACGTTACGGCAATCGATACCCTTCATCGTGATGTGATACTTGGGAATGTCGAGAGTATCTTTCGTCTGAGTTCTTATTATTTGGTGGGCGATGGCGTGCCGCAGGATCGGGGATTGGCCTTCAAGTTGCTTCGGTATGCGGCGGAGCAGGGTTTTGAAATGACATTTCCTTTGCTTGCTGAATGTTACGCCAAGCGTAACAACGGGTACGATTACGAACATCGGTGATGCTGTGTCCGGCAGTTATATTGTGGAATTCTACGCATCAACCAACTCAGACTTCACTTCGAGAAGCAAGCTCGGTTCCGTCGAGATGCCAAGCCTCGATGTCGGAGAAACAACAACAGCAACACTCGACAAAATTAACTCCGCTTTGTTTGAAATCGGTTCCACCTACTATATCGGTTGGAGTATCTACCTCGAAGGAGAGATTAATCTCGACAACAATACGGCCTACTGCTCAACACCTGTATCTGTGATTTCACCACCAGTAGGAGATTATGTCGTTACGACCTTAGCAGACGATGGTTCCGCCGGTTCGCTTCGTGAAGTGATTCGCAATGCCCAAAACGATGATGTCATTGTATTCGACACCTCGCTGTACGGAAAGGTCATAAAACTCAATGAGTTTGAGTTTTACGGTGAGCTTATCATCGACAAAAACATCACCATTGACGCAAATGGTACAGGCGTTATCATTGCCGCTAACGCCGATCCTGACAAACAGTCACAGGTAATGAGTATCGCTTTCGGTGCAACGGTCACTCTGGTCGGCCTGACGATCACTGGCGGCTTCACCACCGGGAATGGTGGCGGGATCAACAATGCCGGAGAATTGACATTGATAAATTGTACGATTACAGGCAACGAAGCCAAACGTGGCGGCGGAGTCGCAAGCACCGGGACCACCATAATTATCGGCGGCACCATTTCTGGCAACACCTCCCACTCTTACGGCGGCGGCGTTTATGTCCAAAGCGGTATCACTGTAATAACAGACTGCATCATCACCGGCAACAAGATGGAACCCATCAAGATAACTGGCGGGGCAGTCTCAGGCGGCTCAGGAGGTGCTGTTTACAATGCCGGTACGCTGTTTGTGACCGGCGGCGAAATCACCGACAACGCC
>CAZNVM010000198.1:0-10754 GCA_964576215.1 uncultured Planctomycetaceae bacterium | reverse complement strand
TCAAGAGCGTCCAAGTCAATCTGAGCGGCGGTCCTTGCCATAATGATCTCCGTAAAAAGGGGGAAAATGAGAAAAAACATGGACCCTATGTTACCAGAAAAACGCACTCTAAGGAAGACCAATTGGACGACTTTGTACTACCTAAAATCACGGCTACACCCAAAACAATCACCTCCATTTCAAAGAAACGATACAATGAGGGTGTGAACGTTTAAACCGCTTACTGCGTGCGTGGCTCTGATTGGGCGCGGCTCTGATTACGATCCTTTACTTCCGGCGACCACGATAAATCATCCAAACCGTTCCGAAAACCAACAGAGCACAGCCGAGATATTTCAGGCCGCGACCGGGATCGTCGTTGACGGAAAGAATCGTCTTGTAAAGCGAATCTCTCGGTTCGCTTTCGCCAGGCAGAATCTCCTGGTCGTAAAGATAATGGAAGTTCCAGCGATCCTCAACGTTCGGGCTTAACGGACCGAACGGGCCTTGCCGTCCCGATTGGTAAACCCGGTACTTGCGGCCTGTGAACTGGTCGGTAAACACGCCGGGCTGATTCATACGAATCAGTACGTCTTTCTGAATAACGGAAACCTGCCTGGGCGATTCCGGCTTTTTGTCGAAAAACATTTCGGTACTCTTGCGCGCCGGAATCAAATCCATGCGGTCGGCGGTTTCTTCCGGGGGACGCATATCGACCAAACTGGAAAACTGGGCGGCGATTTGCGTTCCCGGTTCCATCTTTTGCGTGAACTTTTTCAGGTAAAGCGAAAAACCGAGATCGACCTCGTTTCTCGCGTAAACGAATCGTAAAGCACCATTTTTTCCGTGCAACCAGTGCTCTTGCTCGTCGTCCAGCGGAGTACGAATCAAATCCTGTTGCGGAAATTGAGCGAGAATCCAAAATTCTTCCGCAACGCCGTCTACCGTGCAACGCAGTTTTGCCCGCTGCTGAGGAATGAGCCTCAAGTTCTTGGCGTAGGGAACCGGAACAATCCGATAGCCCGGCAAATCGTGCGGCACGAATTTCAGATCGCTCAAAACGACGCCGTAATCCTCGTTCGGCAAAATGGACGTCGCCAGATCGGTTGCGACCTTGCCGGTTGCAAGAAAACGGTTTTTGTACCAGTACCGATAAAAGATTCTTCCCTGTGGGTCTTGCAGAAGGTCCAGACGTGGAAAGGTCATCTGTTCCAAGACAAAGGGAGGAAAAACCTGCGGAGCATTCCCTTTTGAATAATCCACATCAATACAGTACGTTCCGTAAACGCCGAATTTTTTTGCCTGCGTATTCAGGTCGGGCCGCCCAGCGTAAAGGAGTAATTGATCCGTTTCCTCACCGGAGGCGTGCAATACGATGTGGACCATCGCTCCGGTCGAAGCGTTTTTCTGGTCCGGTTGCTCCGATTGTATCGCGGCCCCCGTCGGAACGAATTGTGAAATTTCCAGGGAAAGATTCGTTCCTTGGAGCGGGTAAAACGATTCTTTGTGGGTGGCATTGATCTCCCGAAACAGTTGAGCGATCTGTGCGTCGATTTCTTCCGAAGCTCCGGTGTTCGGCGGCTCTGTTTTCTGTATCGCCTGCCGTTTTCGCATCAGTTCGCTCATCTGATCACGAAGCGTATCTTTTTTGGGTCGGGCGGCAACCTGTTTTTGCAGGAGATCGTCAAGCGAAACAACGTGTTTCTCCCCGCGATGCGTTAAAACGATCACTCCCAAACCGGACGTGATTTTGCCGGATGCACTTTGGAGAAACGCATCGGTTTCGGCCTGACTTTCGGCGATTCGGAACGTGATTTGTTCCCCTTGCGCAAACGTCTGGGACGCTCCAAGCCCGATTTCGACCATTGACTCTTCTCTCGGCAAACGACCGACTTGTGGGGCGATTTGCAATTTGGTTTTTTCAGCATCTCGTTTTTTTCCGTTCCACTTTGCGGTTATTTCCAGCGGTCCGGCGGGCGTTTTGTCGGAATTGCTCAGGTAGTCAAGCACTTCGATTTGGATGTCGCTTACGCTTCCCGTTTTGATACGCTCGCTTACGTTTCCCGCTCTGTGACTTCCCGCTAATTTCATTAGTGCCCACAACGTAAAACGATAAGGACGCGGCGTTTTGTCGAACCAAACCACCCGGGAGTAAGTTTTCCAGTTGAACGGTCCTCCTTCAAATGGAATCGCAATCGTTTCACGGCGTTCCCGATCAAGCCGGGCCGTCCAATCCTGCGAAGGTTCGGCGTTAAAATCAACCGGCGTCAACGCAAAATGATGTCCGCTTGCAACGGCGAAACGCGCACTTTTGCCCTCAAGAATTGTCAAATTTGCTTCCTGGTTCCATTTTGCCGTGATAAAGCAGCCGAACAGCAGGACAAGGATTCCCAAGTGAGTGGTCCAAAACGGCCAATTGGCTTTTTTGAGAGGGGGCCGGAGCAACAGGGAACCGAGCACATTGATCGCAAGCAAAAGAAGCAGAAAGTGGAACCACCAACTGTCGTACACAAAATATCGAACGACCGGTTCGCCGTAATCGACTTCGATAAAGGTCGTCAAAGCGAGTACGACCGTTATAATCGCCAAAAGAACAACGGCGACTAAAAGCGAACCGACAGTTTTCAAGACGGAATAGGGGGCTATTTTCACGGAGTGTTGTTTTCGAGAGAAGAGGGAGAAAAAAACGGCTTCCCGTCCTGCCCGGTCTCGAAAAAAAACCAAAGCCTCCTGCCGGGCTTCACCGGGCAACCGGCGAAATATCAAACGCAACTCACGCAGTTTATCATACCACATCGACGAGACTTGACCAAGAGCAAGTTAGGAAAATATTGCAGGTCGATAACAAATTCACCAATAACAATAGCAGCCGGGAACGGAGCGGAGCGCAGTAACCGGATTTCCCCACGATTCGGTCCGGTTGCTTCACTCCGTTGCGCTCCCGGCTACCATTCATCACCAACTGCGTGTCGGCTTGCAGGCATTCTCCGGCCTTGCGGGAACGAAGGATTTTTGTAGAATGCCCTTTTCAACACTCTTTCCCGCTTAATCAATCCCCAATCCCAATCCATTTACAATTTGGAGCCAATTTGGATGCCATTTTTGGGGCCGTAGAACAATGAATCTTACCCGATCACTGAAACTGAGAGTTATCCTGCTGTTTATGGCCGCTTTGATCGGCGTCATAGCGGTCATTCATAGTGCCATTTATTTTACGACGCGGCGTGTCATCGAAAATGAAATCAAACTCAATGCGCAAGCCCTTGCCGTTTCCGTCGCCTGCAACATCATCGCGGATATCGAAGAATACAAATCGTTTCTCGATAAGCCGGATGTTCACGGCAAATATTACCAAAGAATGCGGGACTTTTTTGCGGACATTAAAGCCAACAGCAACGTCAGGTACATCTATACCGAACGAAGGGTTAATGAAAAGACGACCGAGTTCATCCTGTGCGCCGAACCGACGGGAAGTACGTGTTATTCGCCGCCCGGTATGCCTGATCCCAACGATTCGGACAAGGAATTCGTCTTTTCCCACGGAATTCCAACCATGTGCAAACTTGTCAAGTTTCCGAGATGGGGACACTTGCTCGGAGCCTTTGCGCCGATTCTGGATGTAAACGGTGACGTGCTTGGGATTGTCGGCGTTGATATTGACGCTTCGAAAGTTCACCATTATCTGAGCCAGGTGCAGGTGGTGTTGTTTGGGGTTTACGGTGTGATTCTCGGCGTGACATTATTGGTACTGAACAAGTATGCCGATGTGTTTTTGGAACCCTTGCTTCGGGACAAGCTCACGGGGGCTTACAGCAAACGATACACCGAAAAATTGATCCAGAAGGGGATTGCCGCGGCCGCCAGGGAACGCAAAGACTCGGTATTGATGATGCTTGATCTGGATCATTTTAAAACGATCAACGACACGTATGGACACGCTTTCGGCGACAAGACGCTTTCATCCTCGTCGGAAGCCATTAAGCTTTCGCTTCGGGAAAACGACTATTTCATTCGTTACGGCGGGGAGGAATTTATCGTTCTCATCCCCGGTGCAACGGAAAAGCTCGCCCTGGAAATTGCCGAACGTATTCGGCGGGCCGTTGAAGCGAATGAAATTTTCAACGAAGAAAAGAATGTTACAATTCAAACGACGGTCAGCATCGGCGTTACCAAGCTGAATGATCCCACCGTCAGCGTGCGGGAATTCATCAATCAGGCGGATAAGGCCCTCTACAACGCCAAGAAGAACCGGAACTGCGTTTCCGTTTTTGTACCGGAAATGATGGTTGAAAGAGGTCAGAACGTTGCAGAACCCTCGGTGGTTTGAGGCACAATGGTCGCTCTTTCATTCCTCGTATTCTTCTTCGTCCTCATATTCCTCGTATTCCTCTTCTTCATATTCCTCTTCAGCGGAATCGTCCGACTCTTCAAGCTCTTCCCATTCTTCCAACACTTCAGAAAATTCGTCTTCCTCCTGCGGTTTCGGCGGTTTCTTTTTAGGGTGTTTTTTGAGTTTTTCCACGGTCTCTTCATCGCCGAGCGGTTCGATTTCCTCCACTTTGACGATTTTTTCACCCCCTTGCGACGGAAACACAATCGGACAAGTTCGTGAAGAATCGAAACGCTTGCTTTTCTCTTTCTTTTCCCGCTTCGTTTCACCCGGCCTGTCCTGAACTTTCTCCCTCTCCTTTTTTGCGGCTTTGGATTGCGCCACCTTACCTTCCTTTTTTTGCGGGCCAGGAATCGGTTTTTTTGTGCCGAAATCCATTTGTAGCACCATATTCCGAACGAACAACGCAATGGAAAAAACGGCGAAAAACGCGCCGAGCATTTCCAGACCGGTCCGTAGCAGAATCGGCATCCGTGCCTCTTTTCCCGGCAATTCAAACAAGTTGAGCGCAATGCAGCACGCCAAAATCTGCGATAATGCGGCAATGAAAAACAGGTTGCAAGAAAGCAAATGGTGCCGCATTTCAACGAGCAATCGGGAACCGATCATCCCGAAAAGGATCAGGTAAAGGGAAATCCACCAAACGTCGCCGTTGCCGTAAAGAGCGGTTCCGCTGACTTTGATAAGGACGTCTCGCAAAAAATCCCGGACCTGACAAGTGGAATCAACGCTCAACAAAAAGCATCCGAACATCGCCCAAAGCCAAATATCGCTGAGTCGGCGGGAATGCGTGTATCGATCCAACTGAAACGCGGTCAGGCAGACCAGCCCTGCGAGAAACCAAAGAACCGACGAAAACCAGGCCGTCAAATTTCCCGGTTGGGCCGGATCAAGAATCGCAAGGCTTGCCAGGCCGAGTTTCGCTTTCCAATCGGGCTGCATCCAACAAGCGTACTCCAAACCCAAAACGCACCCGACTCCCAGGAGAAAGAGGAAAACGTAAACTCCCCATTGAGTCGGAAAAAGGTCGGAAACTCGCATGGTGTCAGTGGTATTTTTCGATCCCATCGCTCAACCGGTTTTTTTGCCGTCGAAAGTTTGGTTCAGTTTGTTGTAAAGCGTTTTCAGGCTGATTCCGAGTTCGTCCGCCGCTTTCGCTTTGTTGCCGTCGTTGCGCTCCAGGGAGGATTGAATCGCGTCCATTTCCATGTCCCGAAGCGTTTTGCCCTGCGCAATGTCCGGGTCGAACGCCAGGAGTTCCGCAATCGGACCGGACTCCGCCGCTCTCGATTTGGAAATCGGACGCTGCGGACGCTGTTCGAGAATTTTTTCCCGATGCGAAACCACAGGCCGCGAATTACCGGAGCGAATCTGTTGCGGTAGCGACTCCACCCCAATCGGAATCCGGTCCGTTAAAATCAGAGCGTGTTCAATCGTGTTCGCCAACTGCCGCACGTTGCCCGGCCAGGAATATTCGTTCAAAAGAGCGAAAGCCTCTTGCGTGAACAATTTCTCCCCCTCACGGATGTTTGTTTTGCCTTGATACCGCTTGGCAAGGTGAAGGATCAAATCCGGCAAATCATCCAACCGTTCCCGGAGCGGCGGAATCGCAATCTCGAACGTGTTGATTCGGAACCAAAGGTCTTCCCGAAATTCGCCCGAATGAACCATCGATTCCAGATTGCGCAGCGTTGCGCAAACAACCCGAACATTGCAGACGATGGAGGTGTTTTCACCGATTTTTCGGACTTCCCCGCATTCGAGAAACCGCAGTAATTTTGCTTGTACGCCTTTGGGAAGTTCGCCGATTTCGTCGAGAAACAGCGTTCCTCCGTCGGCAACCTGAAGCAGACCGATCCGGTGCTCGTCGGCCCCGGTGAAACTCCCTTTGCGGTGCCCGAAAAGCTCGCTTTCGATCAAATTTTCCGGCAAAGCCCCGCAATTGACCGCAACGAACGGTTTTTCGCTTCGGGCACTCCGGTCGTGAATCGCCCGTGCAAGAAGCTCCTTGCCGGTTCCGGTTTCGCCGAGAATTACGACCGTGGAGTCGGTCGGAGCGATTCGGTCGATCAGCCGTTGGACCTCTTGCATTGGCGGCGACGAGCCGATCAGTTCCCGGGTCCCCTCGATCCGCTGAAGCCGGCTTTTGACGGCAAGGTATTTTCGGGTCAATTCCCGCTTTTCTTCGACCCGACGGAGAACCCGCTCGATTTCGGCGAGGGTACAAGGTTTGGTCAAATAGTCGAACACCCCTTGGCGCAGAGCGGTGATTGCGGTCGGTAGGGTTCCTTTTCCAGTGAGAATGATCGATTCGGCGTCGGGACAGCGTTCTTTGGCTTCCTCGATCACTTCCAGACCGGTCGCTCCGGGCATATCGAGATCGACGAGCAGGCAATCGAACGAATCATTTTGCAATGCGGCAATCGCGGTCGTTCCGTCGGGGCAAACGGCGACCGTGTGTCCCATCCCGGGAATTTCACAACGCATCAGTTCCTGAAGCGACCGCTCGTCGTCCGCAAACAGTATTTTCAAAGGCATTTTTCGCTCCTTTCGTTGGAGTCAAACACGATGGCTTTTCGCGGATACTAACGAATTTTCAAAAATAAAGAAAGAGCAAAACGAAATGAGAAATGAGAAATTTTGGCCTTGACTCAAATTCGCTTTTTTTTTAGCATTGTCCGTCGCAATCGTGGATTAGGTGGAAATATCCGGAAAGAAATCGATATTTTTTTCTTGATCTCAACGTACCGAATTCCGATAAAAGACTACGTGGGGTTCGCCTTGAAGCCGCCCCCGGTTTTACAAAATTTATTCTCAAGGAAGAGCACGCCCATGAAAGGGAATTTCAACGTTCATACGCCCGCCGTCAATTCGCAGCCGGTCCAGCTTCTTGACCTTTCGCGGCACAATTCTCCCATCAAGGACGAAATGCTCGCGGCACTCAAAAACGTCGTCGATACCGGTCAGTTCGTTCTCGGTCCGGAAGTCAAAAAGCTCGAACAGGCCGTCGCCGCCTACTCGCAGGTCGATTACGCGATTGGTTGCGCTTCCGGGAGCGACGCACTCCTTTTGGCTCTCATGGCCGCCAATATCCAGCCCGGCGATGAAGTCATCGTTCCCAGTTTCACGTTTTTCGCAACCGCCAGTTGCGTTGCCCGACTGGGCGCAACGCCGGTATTCGCCGATATTGATCCCGTTTCGTACAACATTTGCCCGAAAGAAGTTGAAAAAAATTTGACGGCGAAAACGAAAGCGATCATTCCGGTCCATCTTTACGGTCAAATGGCCGAAATGAAGGAAATTCTGAACCTCGCCTCGAAAACCAACGCCATCGTCGTCGAGGACGCGGCCCAATCCATCGGTGCGGAACTCGAAGGTCGCCGGGCCGGTTCCTGGGGACATATCACCGCGATGAGTTTCTATCCGACGAAAAACCTCGGCGGAGCGGGAGACGGCGGAATGCTCACGACCCCCGACGCCGACTACGCTCAAAAGCTAACGTTGCTTCGCGGACACGGCATGGAACCCCGGTATTACCATAAAGTCGTCGGAATCAACAGCCGACTCGACTCGCTCCAGGCCGCGATTTTGAACGTCAAGATGAAATACCTTGAAAACTGGACGATGATGCGGACACAAAATGCCGAACGGTATCACGATCTGTTTATGCTCGCCGGTTTGGATCGTGATCTCGACATTCCGCAAACGCTTCCTTACCGTCGGCATGTTTGGAACCAGTACGTGATTCGCCTTCCGGAAGATCACCGTGATTTGCTTCGGGCGGAACTGACGGAAAAGAAAATCGGAACGGAAATCTACTATCCGCTCGGTTTGCATGAACAGGAGTGTTTCCAATATCTCGGTTATTTGCCGAACGATTTACCGGAAACGTACCGGGCTTCCCGGGAAGTGCTTGCATTGCCGATTTATCCGGAGTTGACCGCCGACGAGCAGGTTTGCGTCGTCGACGCGATCAAAACGTATTTCGACGCCAACCGGGCCAGACACCTCTTCCCCGTCGGTGTTCCGCAACGGGAAGCTGCGTAAAACCGGAGTACCGGAAAGCCCTGCGTCTCGCAGGGCGGGACGGCGAAACCGTCCTCCGCTAAATGTAGGAAAGTTGCGGCGAATCCATGCCCAAAAGATTTTGTAGCGTGTGAAATTGGTCCATGTATTCGCCCCGGGAGGAATGGACGTGTTCCGCTTCGGTCAGAAAACGGATTTTTTCGTTTCGCTTGACGTTTTGCCGCTCGAAAATTCGCTCGAACGGTTTAAGGTTTTCTCCGTACACGATCAGCAGTTTGTGCTCGTCAAACTGAACTTCCACGGGAATTTTGGGATTTAAAACCGCGATTCCAATACAGCCGTCGTTTGTTAAAAGGTCTTCGTAAAAGTAAAGATTGCTCTTCAAGACCGGCAAATCGATGTGTTCCCGGTAGAAATCGTCGTGCCCGCGACCGGTCGTTTCGTGGGAGCTTTCCAAAACGACGTCGACGACCGGGCCAAGCGGTTCCAAAAGTTCAAGGAACGTCTCAAAAAGGTTTTCTTTGGAAATGGAGGCCATCAAAACAGGAATGGACCTTTCCGACGAGGAATCCCGATAATAATCATACCGATACCCGTTTTGCGGAACAATTTTCAGGTCGTACGAAGGCCGGATCGCCTCGGTCAGTTCAAAATTGCCGTAACGGGCTACGGAAAGATGAACTTCCAAATCCTCGTTGGGAACCTGCTCGAAACTGCTGCATCCGAAAGTGTATGTTTCGTCTTTGAACACGTTTTTGAAAAAATGCTGGAGGAGGCCCATGGGAAAAATACCTGAATGGAGGGGGAGGGGAGGAGGAGGAGGGAAAGGGTTTCGAAAATGGAGTGAGCGAAACGCCGACCAAAATCACTTTCGTAAGAATTTAGGTTGCCTAATGGTACAACGCCCAAAAAGATTTTCAAAAAACAACCTTTTTCAGAAAAAAACGCCCGATTTTTTTCTCTGATTGATACAAACGGAACAAGGGGAAATTACGAATTTTTGTTCCGTCGCTTTTTTTCGTTGACAAATACGTTTACAATTTGAGTTCGACGGCGGTCGGAATCCTGCCGTCTGCCAACTGCCGTCCGCCGTCTACCTCGTCATGCGACGTAAAAAACTAACTGTCAAACGAATCGAAGCCCAGCCGGTGCAGCAGGTTTGGGTCAATTCGTTTCTGGAGTACATTGCCGGCGAGTGTATGCTCTCGGAAAACACCGTTGCCGCTTACCGCCGCGATTTGCTCCGTTTTCTCACCTGGCTGAAAGATCGGGAAATTCCCCAATTAACGATCCGCGAGCTTGCCGATTACGTCGATTGGCTTTTCCGGCAAAGTTTGGCCCCGGCGACTTTGGCCCGGCATATTGCTTCGCTTCGTGTTTTTTTCCGATATTTACAGTTGGAAAACGTTCTCAAAGACAATCCGGCGGAACTGCTCGGCAGTCAAAAACTTTGGGAACGAATGCCGCAAGTGCTCACACCGAACCAGGTGGAACAGCTCATGGAGGCCCCGAACGAAGACGACCGGTTGTACCTCCGGGACCGGGCCATTTTGGAAATGTTTTACGCGACCGGTTGCCGGGTTTCCGAAATCGTCAATCTCCGACTGCAAGATGTCCATTTGAACGAAAGGAACTGCCGTTGCACCGGCAAAGGGAACAAGCAGAGATTGGTTCCGCTCGGCCAAAAAGCGATTGCGGCCTTTGAAACCTGGCTCAGAGAGGAACGGCCTTTAACGTTGAAGCGTTCGCTTGAAAAGTACGAGGATTACTTCCGGTTTTCCGCTCATCCCGATTCGTTGGAGCCGGACACGGAATCGGCAACCGACGAAGCAATCGGGGCGGACCATGAAGGCTGGGCGTTTTTGTCGTATCGGGGAAAGAAACTTCGCCGGGAAGCGATTTGGGAACTTATCAAGAAATACGCTTTACGGGTTGGAGCACCAAGTACCATCAGCCCTCACACGATGCGGCATTCGTTTGCAACGCACATGCTCTCCGGCGGTGCGGACCTGCGGCAGGTTCAGGCAATGCTCGGACACGAAACCATTGCAACGACGCAAATTTATACGCATGTTGACATGGACAAACTCAAATCCATCCATAAAAAATTTCACCCACGCGGGTAGTCGGCAGACGGCAGAAGTTTCGGGTGTAGCCGCGATTTTAGGTAGTTTTTCGTTTCGAAAACTGGGGAAACAACTTATTCTGGACCAGTTCCTAGTACAAAGTCGCCTAAATAACCTTCGTATTATTGGATTTGTTTTTTGGTTTTCCGTCGTATTTCCAATCCATTGGTTTGGCGGTCGCATTGTAGAAAACGATGTAATCCAATATCTTGTCTTGCAACTCGTCCACTGAC
>CAZNVM010000197.1:0-1586 GCA_964576215.1 uncultured Planctomycetaceae bacterium | reverse complement strand
CAAATGGTGACTCAAAACAGGCAAGGGCATCGGGCATCGGGCATAGGTGATAAGTGAAAAACTTCCTCCAATTCCCGATTCCCGATGCCCTTAAATTTCAACACTTTTTCCAGTTTCATTACCATTTCGTTTACACTTTGAGTGAATTACGAATTACGGCATTTCTCCGCCGCCGATGGTTGCCATTGCCTGGAACACGGTTACGGCAATATTGTTGCTGATAAAACGAACGCTGCCGTCACCGAAAAGCGAGTTAATCCCGCCGGGATGGTTGCTTCGTGTAAAATGCAGACCGAGATTGCTTTGACCGCCGTCGGAAGGGACCAGGTCGGGGTAAGAATTCGGGGGAACGTAAGCATTGAACGACGTGAATCGGGAACGTCCCACAATCCAGGTCGAAGCCATCGTTCCTTCCCATGAAGTGCAGGCTGCCACGATGCTTGACCAATTCGGTTGATTGGAACCTCCTGTAAACGGGGCGAGTTCCGGAAAACCGATCCAGCCCGTTGGGCCAGGTCCGCCAGCAGTCAGGGCCGTCGTTACCCCCACCTGTCGTTTGGAATTGACGGCCTTCGCTCCCGAAGTCATTTGTTGATTTCCCAAAAGCGTTTCGGCCATCGCAAGAGTATTGCTACTCCCATCGGTCATATCCTGAAAACGGGTTTGGGAATTGTAGTAGAACAGGCCGTCATGCCGTTCTCGGTCTGCCGCTTGAATAACGTACGACTGGTTCGGACCGGAACCGATGCAGACCATGTAATTTCCACCGGCAAGCGGAAAAGGATCGGAAGGGGTCAGAACGCCGAGGAAGGTGTCTTTTTCTCCATCGCTGGGACAACGAAACATGGGAATCCGTGCCACAGCCGCTTCAGACTGCGCCGAGTTTAGCCCCATCGCGCCGGCGGGACCGGTAACGAGCGGTTGTTTGTAATCAATCAAGTCGTGCAAACTTACCTGTTCGGCGTAAGGGAGCAACTTGGCCTGAACGGAAAAACAATAATCGCCGGTTCCGATGCCGGGAAAAACATTACACGCACTATGGTGATTATGGAGTGCAAGGCCGCATTGTTTCAAATTGTTGACACATTGCATTCTTCTCGCGGCTTCTCGTGTCGCCTGAACCGCCGGAAGAAGAAGGGCGATCAGAATCCCGATGATTGCAATGACCACCAGCAATTCGACGAGCGTAAACCCACTCTGGGATTGATTTTTTGAATTCACCGTCTGATTCTCTTTCCATGTGGTAATACTTTTTCAGAAAAAATAATACCGGAAGTATAGACAAAACAGACGGTATGGTCAATCCGGTCAGGAACAGTATAAAAATAACAGAGATGGCAACCGGGAACGGAGCGCAGCGCAGTGACCGGATCAAACAGCTGGTAAATCCAGTCACTTCACTGCGTTACGTTCCCGGCTGCCATTCGCAAAATGAACTCCACCCATTACGCCGCTTTGGCCGGGGTATCGATGGAAAATTCCCGACTTTCCTCTTCCATCGCGGTGTCAAGAATCTCGCCGTTTTCACCGACGTCGACGAATCGGACCGAGATCGGCTTGGAGACGCCGGATTCCTGCATCGTGAC
>CAZNVM010000196.1:0-8713 GCA_964576215.1 uncultured Planctomycetaceae bacterium | reverse complement strand
GCGGTTTCCTCAGTGAAACCACCCTCGAGCAACGAAGGAATATCCGGAAAATCACGCGACGTTTTCGACATGGGCCGCGTTGTACCATATTTCCCTTATCGTGGAAATAGCAATTTTTCAAATATTCCGCTGAAATGTTACCGAAATTCTACAAATATTAAGCGTAACAATATTCATCAAAACACCACTTTTGACGCTTTTTTCACAGGATTTTACACTTTTTAATAACTACTATAACCCTAAACAGTTGCTATTGTTCGACTTATGATCGGACGCTAGTGGCGAAAAACAGAAGCCCGCCCAACGTCAAATTGGCATTCTTCGTTATGTTCAAATTTTGATACAAGACGTCGTCAAGAATCGTTTCGCTTTCGCCGGACTCCGAATGGATTCGCTTGATGTAATCGGCGACTTTTTCCTTATCGACGTCCGCCGTGTTTGTGCCGGCAACGATTATTTCGTCAGCGGCAATCACTCCGCTTTGTTGAAAAAGCCGCATGATTTCGGCATTATCTGTCAACTTCCGTTTATCGGCACCTTGCTTTATCCAAATGACCCCATGACGGTCCTTATAGGGCTTGGCAACTCCCTCGTCCACAGAAACGAGCAAGACTTTCTTTTGAGTGGCGTCGCAGTCAATGGAAACAACTTCCGTCGTGATATACACCGGCGGTTTGATCAAATCATTGGCAACGGAAGCCGCCCGATTTCCCGTACTCCGCAAGCTTGCATAATCCAACCCGATAATATCGCCTGTTTTATCTTCCACTCCAAAAATAATGATACCGCCTTTGGTATTCGACATGGCGATCATTTCGGCGGCAATTTGATCCTGATTGCCAAACTCCCGCTTGAATTGGACGCGACTGGTTTCACCGCACTTAATGGTATCAAATAATTCTGCTGCTTTCATGGTTTTTTGTCCTGTAAAACACCGGTCAAGCCTGCTTTCTTGTCCCGATAGCGGCACAGTGAGTCTCCGGCTACTGTTTGTAGAGAACCATTCTTTTGAGTCGCGTCAAATACTGAATCGTTTTCAAAATATCCTCGTACTGTTTTTCCGGGCTTTCCCGGTTTTCCCGTTCGATCATCAGTGGACCGTCGTAGCCGACCGACTTCAGCGTTCTGAGGAAAAGTTCGGCGTTCACGTCGCCGGTTCCGAACAGAACCTCTTCGCCCCACTGCTGACCGGGATTCTTTGACCAGCGAGCGTCTTTGCAATGGGTGCTTCGTACGAACCGGCCCACCAATTGTAACGCTTCAATCGGTTTACCGCAACCGTAC
The DNA here is from genome assembly GCA_964576215.1 of uncultured Planctomycetaceae bacterium. Lineage (GTDB taxonomy): Bacteria > Planctomycetota > Planctomycetia > Pirellulales > Thermoguttaceae > JAVBSX01. The sequence goes on along the minus strand of CAZNVM010000196.1, from coordinate 7,429 downwards.
AGAATCATGTTTGCCGGATCGAAATTCACGTGCAAATTCAACCGGTTGACGTCCTTGATGAACTGCAACAACACCGCCCCGGTTTCCTGGCCGGTTTCGAGGTTGAGGCATTGCCCGTTTTCAAAAACGTAGTCGCAAGCGTCCCGGGTGATTTGCACCACGTCCTTGTATTCCTGCGAATCGGTACCTTCCGGCACGAAACCGAGGTGGAACTGGACCGAGGGAGCACCTAAACGTTTTGCGAAATCGGAGACGCTCTTGAAATCCTCAAAGCGTTCTTGGCGGGTCGCTTCCGGCACCAGCCCGACGGTCTCACGGACAATCGGGATCGTCTTGTAACTCTCCCCGGCGAAGCCGCTGATCACGCAAGTCAGCGTGACACCATTCTTTTCAAGCGTTTCCAGAATTTTTTGTGCGTTTTCCTCCGTCCGGTTCGCCGCGACGGGAACCTTGAGCTGGATGACCGAAACGCCGGTCTGCATCGCCTTGTCCAAAGGCAGCCCGTTCCCGTGATCGTCGAACCGGGCAATCACGCCGATTGGCCATCTGTCCGATCCGGTTCCTGCGCTACGCTTCGTTCCCGGCTGCCATTGATTCTCCGCCGCCTCCGTAAACAGACCGCAGAGAAAAAGCAGCAAGACAAAGGAAACAGGGCGTAAAAAACGCTCTTCGATTCCCAATTTCCGATTTCCGATTTTCCGAAATTTTAACACTTCTTTCGATTTCATAACCAATTCGTTTGCCTTGCGCTATTTCCACTCATAAAACCGAACCCAATCGATAGACATTTCTACGGGAAGGTCGTTGGGATTGACTTCGCCCACCCAGGCACCACCTAACTGCATGTCAAGCAACAGGTAAAATGGGCGGTCAAACGGGAACTGTCCTTCGAGTTCGGTTTCGATACGCGGATAAGTAAAAGTTTTCTCACCATTGATACGAAACACCAGGTTGTCGGGATACAGCTCCACGCCGTACACGTTATATTCGTCCTTGAGAATCGGCCCAGTGCTCCCCTTTTTAGGTTCCGTCTGCTTGAGTTTAACGGTATAATGCGAATGGACGGTTTGATAGGCAATCGCATCGCTGTTGAGCCGCTCCATAATATCGATCTCACCGCCGGCAGGCCACCCGGTGTTGTCGAAAGGCAACAACCAAAAGGCCGGCCACGCTCCCTGAGCATTGCCCAACTTGGCGCGAATCTCAATCTTGCCGCGACCGAATCCTTTTTTGTCCCTGGTATAAACGCCTCCGGTAATGAAAGGGGCGGTATCGTTTTGCAAGCCGGGATTCACCATCCCGCGTAGTATCAGATTGCCATCCTTGACGTCGTATAACGCCTCGTGGTCGGACATGTGCCGGTTCCAATCAGAGCCGCCCCGGGGAATCTTGCTCCATACGGTTTCGTCAATGACGCCATCTTTGTCGAAATTCTCTTCCCAAACGAGTTGCCACCCCGGATTTTGTTCCAGGCACGCAACAAAATCCCAGTCAAAGGATTGATCGGGTTTGATCGTCAACAACCGAAATCCAAACGGATGCCCGTCGAAATTCCGGCTGGTTGTTTCGCCGTTGAGCAGAGTGATCTGCTGATAGTTTCGCTGGGCGGTTTTGTGCGTATGTCCAGCCAGCCAGAAAATGACGCCGTTTTCGTTGAAAAGCCGAAGAATATCTTCCCGCTTCGCTTGCGGTACATTATGATAGTCGTCCTTTTCATCCACGGACGTAACATAAGGCGGTATATGGGTCAGTATCAGGACCGGTTGTTTTTTCGTTTTCGCGTTTTCCAGGGCGTCAAGCAACAAACGTTCATGCCGTGTACTTTCTTCCTCGGGTGCCTGACGCCACATTTGCGCATTGGCGACAATAATACAGCGTCCTTTACATTCGACGACCTTGAAATCGTCGCCGTATCGTGAGCGATAACGCTGTAATCCGGCGTCGGTAACCGGGTCGGGAAGATCATGGTTGCCCGGTGCCAGCAGCACTGGCACTTTAATCTTGGCAATGATCTCTTTGAACGTCGCAACTCCTTCGTCGTTCTTGACGTCATCCACAAAGTCGCCCGCAATGACCACAATATCCGGTGCCAATTCATTGATTTGCCGGACGACCGTTTTAAGTCGTGCGACATCGCCATCGTAGTCGGTACCACCGAACCCCAACTGGGGATCGCACAAATGGGCAATCCGAAGGACCGGTAATTCCTCTTGGGCAAACGCCGGAAATACCCCGAGTAGGAAGATAACGGCAAGTAAAATTGACTTGTATTTCATTGGTTTTTGTTGGGTGAGGGAATAGGTCGAAACCAAATACAAAGTGGTATTATAGCGGTTCCAAAGTTTAAGGTCAAGCGATTTTCTAACAGAGCCGCAATCGTAGTTGCGAAGGAACAAAGAGCCGGGGGTGTAGCGCAGCGCAACCCCCGGGTAATACGCCAAAAAATCTTCCGCGACCTATTGCAATCGGCAAAAGAATATGGTACGTTGCGTCGATAATTTGAATTTTGATTTAGAGTACGACAACAAACGATTAGACAATTTTCTACTTGACGACCGGGCAACCGGGTAGAAAGTTTTCGGTGACACACGTAGTTGCGTTGCTCCCGTAGAGGGAGTGTCGCGTGTGTGTCTACGGACAGAATCAGCATTTTTGCAATGCTCCACTTTCGTCGGTGGGATTTTTCCGTTTCTAATCGGCGTGCCGCTCCCGTTTCTTTTGAGTGGCTCTTGTTGCCGGGCTTGGCAAACGCTTTACCCACAACCCAAAGAAAATGTCATGAAAAAGACTATCTGTCTTGCCGTTTTTCTTGCCTTCCTGCTTGTTCCCGCAACCAATGCCGAAATGCGCACTTGGACATCGGCGCAAGGTCAACATAAAATCGAAGCCGAATTCGTTAAAATTTCCGACGACGGCAAGACCATTACCTTACGGCAGCCAGACGGAAAGGAAATTCATGCCAAACTCGACGGCCTCTCAAAGGCGGATCAGGTGTACGTTGCAAAACAGAAAGTGGAGGTCAAACCAGAACCGCCGGTGGCTGTCGATTTGAAGGAAGAACTTCAAAAAAGCGGGTTTGAGGACTTTCGTGATTTTGCTTTTTACGGGACAGCGGCATTGAAAAACGAAACGATCGTGTTGAGAGGTGAATTAGAGAAGGCCGACCCATTCGACAAACCAGCCGTCAAAGCGAAAATCGAAGAATTAATAGCGAGAATCAAAGCAGCGCAAGCAGAAATTGCCAAAAAAGTATTCGTTGCCGAGTATGATTGTTCAGCTACCGATGTAAATGTTGACGGCAATAAAAGTAGTTTCACGATGCTAACAATGGAAATCCCTCTGCCAATTAGTACCTCAAAAATCAGGTCGGTTTCTGTACCGAATGCTAATTGTGAGACGCCGAAGATAACGGAAAGTTCTAGCCGCAACATTGGTACTCATTGGATGTTGTTACCCATAAGTGGAAATACTGACAGTATCAAAGAGCTTGTGCGTAACTGCAACAGTTATCAAGCCAGAATAGTATTCAAAATTCGGTACAACGAAGAGCAGGGCAGACAAACATCGAACGGTTTATTTCAAGAGGCTCTTCCGCCTTACGCCCAACGAAGGAGAGAAGAAGCAAATTTCATTGAGGTTGAGATATTGGAAATCAAGATTATCAAGATGGACGCACAGCAGCAAGAAAAACGGGAAAAAGAGAGAGAACGACCTCGTCCTAAAAATTATAATTTTAACTTCTAACGCACTTGGACATCGAAAAGTTTCCGATGAACAGAGCCGCAATCGTAAAATTGCGATTATTGTTGCGCAATCTACGATTGCGTCTCTGATAGACAAGACCTCAGAACGGGAACTTGCCAGCGGTCTGGAGGGTGGGAGGAACCTCGTTTCACCAATATCCTGTCCCTACGGGACAAAAGGGAAAACATCAGAAATCAGAAAACGACCATGCCTAAATTTTTTTTCACAGACGCAAATGGTGTCAAACGAGGTCCGCTCAGTACCGGGCAACTTCGGGAACTGGCGGCGAGAGGGATTATCACCCCGATAACGCCGCTTGAAACGGACAGCGGACACGAAGGATTGGCGGGACAAATTTCCGGTCTTTTCAATGCTCCGCAGCCTGTACCTGCGCCAAACATCGTCTCCGTACCCGCCGCGAAGAGAAATTATGTTCCGCTCTTGGTTGCCATCATCGGCATCTTGACTATACTCGGCGTCGGCGGAACCATCGTGTGGAAGATTGTGACCGAACCGCCCGTTAAGGTGCCTAAGGTGCCCATCGGACAAGTAAAAATCGAGGAACCCGACGGAGAAACGGTGGATGTAAATGTTATCGTCAAGGTTCCTGTGGACGAACCACTGCCGCCGAACCCGGATGGTGAACCTGAACCGTTTGACGAGCCTAATCCGTTTGGCGCACCGCAAAATGTCACCGCACCGGTTGCGGTTGAACCGGCGGCGGTGTATGTAGATGGGCATGATTTTTTCGATGGTGTGGCATGGATGCGTACGCGTAAGGGCGTATGGCATTGCGTCGATAAAACCGGAAAAGTTGTGTTGAGGTTAGGCGAAAGAGAGACCCCGCAATCCAGCTTTTCGCATGGTGTCGCTTTGGTCGAAAGGTCCGATAACACGGTCGAATTGATCGACAAAAGCGGCAAGATCATCTCTTCGCCCAAACAAGCCGACTATGACGAAATCAGAGGGTTTATACGTGACGTCGGTATGACATTAGTGTACAGACACGTAGAAACTTTTCAATTGTCAGAAGACCAAGCTGGTGTGATAGACAGTAACGGAAATTGGCAAGTGCGTTTATCAAATAATCCGACTTTGGTATATGCGAATAGAATCTATGAACCTGATAAAATATCAGGAAGGAGTCAACCCGGAGATATTTTGCAAGGTAAATACGAGATTAAAAGGTACACAAATGCCTTCACCTATCAGAGTAGTGATCTCTACTACTGCGGAGAAGGTGTTTTGGTACACAGGTCTAGCCGAGGTGATAACACGCTTTTTAGCGTCTTAACGGGCAATGATTGGAAATTGCCTGGGTCTCTCAAGTCTATCGGGAATGGATACGTAATATATGAATCCGAAAGAACTATTTATAGTATCGATAAATCTGGAAAAACAAAAGCGATTATAAAAAATCTAGGTCCAGCATATCGTTATAATACCAGCTTGGGAGATTATGCGGATGGACTTTTTTATTTTTCTGCCCGCGCAGATGGTCAAGATGCCATTCCTCACGGTTTTTATGATATATCAGGGAAACGAGTCATTGATTTAAGCCAGTATAATCTTCGGTCAACTTCTACCAGGTATACCGATGGTCTTGTTTTTTCAAACGGATACTGCGCGTTGAATTTGTTTAATCCGCAAAGAGTTGGATATTATACTGTCATTGATAAGTCTGGAAAGATTATGTTTGAACCAAGACAAAGCCCACAGCGACGTCGGGCTTTTTATGACACCATAGAATATATTGATGTTACCATGAGGTGTGGAATGGTTGTCATTAGAGAAAACGAATACGGTACGGCGTGGACCGTCATTAACGCACCTGGTGATGTAGTTGCGGAGTTCGGGGATGGTTATACCATATCAGATTACTGCGAGGATGTGGCTTTGGTTAAAGGTAAAGGCGAAATATATTACATCGACAAAACGGGAAAACGGCTGTTTTGAGGCCGTATTCTCCGGGGACTGCGCTCCGTTCTCGGCTCTTTTTGCGTTGTTTTTTGTAGTGCTCTCTCAGAGAGCTTGCGGTTATCTGGGTAAAGTTGAGAGTATGGGGGATCGAACCTTATTTCCACCATATTTTTCCGAACGAAACAAGGTGAAAAATAAGGTTGTCCCCACAATTTTGTAAGCGAAAAATAGCCGGAAACTCTCTTACGATTGCAGCTCTGTTTTTTGTACCCGAACCTGGAACCTTGCTTGTTTCAGCTCGATCAAGCCGTTCAAGGTATTCAGGAACTGTCAAGAACTAAAATACCCGTTACGATTCAGGGGATTTTCGAGAGGACTTGTAACAGCGCGTCCTTAGTAGTAGCTTATCGGCCACTAATCGGAATAAGGGCGCAGTATTGATGGTGCCACCGGTGCTACTAAGGGCGCGACATCTCGAACGGAACATTCCACTGAACCGTTTGAAAAACACTCGTCTCGCAATTTTTGGGCATTTTATTTTTTGACAGCTCCTTACTTCCGATTCCGTTTTTTTGCGGCATCCTTGCGTTTTCGTTCCTGTTTTTTCTTTTTACGCAAAGTCGCTTGGTCGACTTTCGGACCGGAAAGTTGACCGGGGCGGCGGACTTTGAATATTTTGTTACATAAATCAGGATCGAATTTTTCGCTGTCGAATGGACCGCCGAGCCAGTCAAGGCGATCCTCGTATTCCGGATCATTCGGGTCGGAGAGAACTTTCAAGAGTGCTTCGTAGCCGCCCGGTCCGCCGCAATCTTCCGGCGGACAAGCCCGTTCCCCTTCGATACAGTAAAACGCATATTCCGTATTTTTGCTCGCCGTATTGTTTTCGACGATGATCTCATGTTCCCAACCATCGCCGAAATCGTATTCGTAATAGAATGTCATACCGGGTTTGATCAGTTGGCAAAGCTCGTAATTTGCGGCGTCATAACTGGGTTCGTCGTCCCACATGGAGTCGATGGCGAAAGAGCCGAGGTTCCTCGTGGAAAACCGCCTGCCGTCGATTGTGAAAGCGTACAGATGGTCATCGTCCCAGCCCATAATCGTTTGCAAAAGCGTGTGAAAATGGTTGAGCTTCATGAATGATGGCATGACGAACCGTCGCCAGATCGGCGGCTCGATGTTGAGTAGCGAAATCTTCATCGTGTAGAGTTTCGCACTCCCCACCGGGAGCGGCGGCGGAACCCGCAGAGCCGGAAGCGTATCCCTGTTCTTCGGCCTGTTTAACCGTTCGAGAAACGCTTTCATATCGTCAGACTCGTTTGAACCATCGTGGTGCCATGCAGTCATCGTTTTCTTCTTGAAAGCTGTTGGTGTATTGGAGTGATCGGGAACTTACCACCTCAAAGTGTAAACGAAATGGTAATGAAACGGGAAAAAGTGTTGAAATTTAAGGAAATCGGAAATTGGAAATCGGAAATAGGCGACCATTTTTTCAACCGATTTCCGATTTCCTATTTCCTATTTCCTCTACTGTTTTGAGTCACCATTTGTTTACGGTTTGAGTTACCACAATTCAAAAAAACGATCCGTGCCCAGAGCCGGGCAGTATCTATCGACCAGATTTTTCGTATCCGTTCACGCCGCCTACGTTCTCAGCGGCGTGATAGGATCATTTTAGCGGACAATTGTTCGGAAGTAAAGAAGGCGGAGCAAGCCCATGCAGAAAACTGAAAATCGCATCCCGAAGAAAGGCCATCACGTT